>JBGAVB010000192.1:0-5538 GCA_044228345.1 Anaerolineae bacterium
GCCGATCAAAGGCGACGCCCACTTCCCGCTCGGACGGCGTAAAGCCTGGTCGCTCCGCGTTCGTTGAATCGCTCAGCAGCAGGAGCACGCCGCGATCGCCCAGTTCGCTTAGCTTGGCAAAGTCGGTCAGCTTGCCGTCTACGGGATGGGCGTCGAACTTATAATCGGTCACATGCACCACCAGGCCAACCGGCGTGGTGATCGCCAGACCGACGGCGTCAGGAATGCTGTGACAAACATGGAAGAACTCCACCTTGAACGGCCCCAACTCCAGCACATCTTTGGTGTCAATCGTGTGCATCTCGGTCCCCGTGATACGCGCTTCTTTGAGCTTGACCTCTACCAGGCCGCGCGTCAGGCGCGTGGCGTAGACCGGCACCGGCAGGTCTGGCAGGATGTAGGGCAGCGCGCCGATGTGATCTTCGTGGCCGTGCGTCAAGATGATCGCGCGCACCCGATCTTTGCGTTCGACCAGGTATTCAATATCAGGAATGACCACATCCACGCCCAACATATCGCTTTCGGGGAACATGAGTCCAGCATCAATGACCAGGATATCTTGATTGTATTCGAGGGCCAGCATGTTTTTGCCAATTTCGCCCACGCCGCCCAGCGGGATCACCCGCAGTATTTCAGATTCCACTCTCGTATCTCCATTTTCGATTTTCGATCTTCTATCTTCAATTCTTGATTAAGTCTGTTAAACGCGCGACATCCGCCTGGAAAGCCTGGCGCCATTCTGGGCGCCGCAAGGCCGCCGCTGGATGCAGCAACGGATAGATCAGCCGGCCGCTCACGGACTGCGGCTGACCATGCACGCGCGAAATGGATGCCTGCGGTACAAATCGCCCCAGGGAGAAGCGCCCCAACGTGACGATGATCTTCGGGTCAACCAGCTCGATCTGCAAGTCCAGGTAAGTTTGGCTGCACATCAGAATCTCGTCAGGCAGCGGATCACGGTTGTCTGGCGGACGACACTTCACAAGATTCGTGATGAAGACATCCTGGCGTTGTAAACCGATCGTCGCCAGTGTTTCCAGCATGAACTGACCAGAAGCGCCGACAAAGGGCCGGCCCTGCAGATCCTCCTGTGCGCCCGGCCCCTCGCCAATCAACATGATGCGCGCGTGCTCCGGGCCTTCGCCGGGCACCGCATGGGTCCGCCTCCGGCACAGGTCGCACAGGGTGCAGTTCAGGATGCGGCGGGCCACCGACTCTAATTCCGACATAAATCCTCTTAATGCCAGCGCGTGCAAATATCCGTGGGCGCGCAGCCAGTCGAACGCCTCCTGAATGACCTGGCGCAGCGGCGTCTGGGGCAGGCCCAACTCACGGATGGCCTTCGACGGGTCGAAGTAAAACGGCTCGGCGCCCAGGCGGATCAAATCCGCGGTTACCGGCAGCGGCCAGGGCGACGCCCGATTCGCCAGGCCCACAAAGGCCGCCAGCGGCGTCACACTGGCGCGGGGCAGAACCAGGGTTGGCGCGGGCACACCGATCACGTCGCCGATCAAGCGCGCAAAGTCCGGTACGCTCAAGTTTTGGCCGCCCAGCAGGTAACGCTCGCCGCTTTGGCCGCGCGCCGCGGCGAGGAGGTGCCCGGCGGCCACGTCGGCTACGCCGATCGCATTGACTCCACCTGGCAGCACAAAGGGCAGCTGGCGCTTGTAGACGCCGACAATGAGGCTGACTGAGCCGAGGTTGACATCGCGCGGCCCCAGGATTACCGTGGGATTGACGATGACCGCGGATAAACCCTGCGCCACATAGTCCTGGACGACCAACTCGGCCAAATGCTTGCTGTAGCCATAAGGAAAGCGATCGGGAGAGACGTTCCAGGTTTGCGACTCCGTGGCCGGGCGTCCGGCCGCTGGAATGCCCAGCGCCGCGGCCGATGAGGTGTGCACCACGCGCGGCACGCCGGAGGCAAGCGCCGCCGCCATCACATGGCGCGTTCCCTCGACGTTCACCTGGAACATGCGTTCGCGGCTGCTGCGCCAATAATCGGCCACGCCTGCGGCATGGAAGACTACCTGGCAGCCCTCCATGGCCCTCTGCACCGAATCACGGTCGAGCACATCGCCCAGCGCAGATTCATAGGTTAGCCCTTCCAGCGCGGCCAGTCGGGAAGATGGGCGATGCAGCACGCGCACCTGCCAGCCGGCTTCGGTCAGCGCGGCCGTCAGGTTTGCACCCACAAAACCAGTTGCGCCGGTTACCAGCGCCAATTTCGCCATCACAACCCGCCTAAATGAGTCCCATCTCCTTGCCCACATGGGCAAACGTCTCGATCACACGATCCAACTGGTCATTGTTGTGTGTGGCCATATAGCTGGTGCGTAGAAGCGACAGATTGGGCGGCACCGCGGGCGGCAAGACGGGATTGACAAAGACGCCGGCGTCGAACATCGCTTTCCACGTATGAATCGTTTTCATGTCATCGCCGATGATGACCGGCACGATGGGCGTTTGACTTTGACCCGTGTTGAAGCCGAGGCTGGCAAGCCCTTGACGCACGCGCGTGGCATTTTGAATCACGCGATGGCAGCGCTCCGGCTCCTCGCGTATGATCCTCAAGGCGGCCAACGCCGCGGCCGTGTTGGACGGGGGCATCGAGGCGCTGAAGATGAAGGGACGCGCGGCGTGCTTGATGTAGAAAATGACCTCTTCGTCGCCGGCGATGAAACCGCCGAGTGAGGCGAAGGCTTTGCTGAAGGTGCACATGATCAGGTCAACGCCCTCTGTCACCCCGAAGTGGGCCGCAGTGCCGCGGCCGTCGGCCAGGATGCCAATGGAATGGGCATCGTCCACCATCAGACGAGCATTGTAACGCTGACAGACCGGTACATACTCCGGCAGCGGCGCAATATCGCCTCCCATGCTGAAGACGCCATCCACCACAACGAGCTTGCCGCGATCGGCGGGTAGACTGGCCAGCACACGCGCCAGGTCGCGCGGGTCATTATGCTTGAATCGCTTCATTTCGCCCAGGGCCAAACGGCAGCCGTCCACAATGCTGGCATGATCATCGCGGTCAACCACCACGTAATCATCACGGCCCACCAGCGCGGAAATAGTGCCCAAGTTGACCTGAAAACCGGTGCTGAAAACCAGGGCTGCTTCTTTACCCACGAAGGCAGCCAGTTCGTGCTCCAGCTGTTCGTGCATATCCAGGCTGCCGTTAAGGAATCGCGAGCCTGTGCAGCTCGTGCCAAAACGCTTGGTTGCTTCCAGCGACGCTTCCTTCACGCGTGGATCGGTGGTCAGGCCCAGGTAATTATTCGAGCCAGCCATGATCAACCGATGACCATGATACTCGACTTCTGTCCCATCATTTTCTGAAAGCGGCAAGAAATAGGGATAGTAGCCCAGCGCCATCGCCTGGCGAGCCTCTACAAAGGCGCCTGCGCATTTGGCGAAAATGTCCTTGCCTTGTCGTTCTACTGCGGAGTTATCTTGTTCAGCAACGGCGTCGTTGCTGCTTTTAGGTTCAGATACAATGGCTACCCTCGACATGCGTTCCTCCAGTCAGCTATAAATTGGCAAATGGGGCAAAGGTTCCAGACGGGCAGATTATACCACGAAATACCCGCTTCAACAATAGATGGCTGCAATCTGGCAGCCGTAAGGCCAAGATAGCGTCTTCAGGCCACCGTGTGGTATAATCGGCCCGCGGCTGCCGGTCAGTGCCTGACGTCAGTCAAGAACAATCGTTGAGTCATAGGTCAGATGACCGTTCTACCATCTGCGTTTGTCACGTATGTACATTGATCGCCGCCGGCGCAAGCGCCGTTCGCCTTTACTGCTCGTGGTTGGCCTGATTCTTTTGGTCGGCGCGGCCTACGCGATCAATCAACAGGCCAGCTTGATTGACCTGCGCAACCCGCTGGTGCCGCGCGAGCCAACCCCCACGCCAACTCGCAGCGCCCTGTCTTACTTGGCCGACGCCGAATCGCTGTATGCCAACGGACAAATTGTGGAAGCCAGCGCAGCGTATGCGGAAGTCGCGGCGTTAGAACCAGACAACGACGAGGCGCTGCGCTGGCAGGCGAAACTGGAAGCCCTGCGCGGCCACGCGACCAAGGCCGTCATCCTGGCCCAAAAAGCGGTGGACCTGAACCCACAAAGCGCCCAGAACCTGGCCGTGCTGAGCATGGCGCAAGACTGGAATAAGCAGTATGATGAAGCGCTGCAAACGGCCCTGGAGGCGCTGGACAACGACCCTAATTTGGCCGAAGCCCATGCGTACCTGGCTGAGATCTACATTGATAAGGGCATTTGGGCGTTGGCGCTAGAGGCCGCACAGACCGCAGTGAAGCTCGACGAGAAGAGCATCGAAGGCTGGCGCAATCTCGGCTACGTGCTTGATCAGCAGGGCCGACGTGATGAAGCCCTCACCGCGTATCAAAAGGCCATAGATCTGCATCCCAAGCTCGGTTATCTATACGTTGGCAAGGGTTGGGTTTACCTGGCCTTGAGCGACTATGAAAAGGCGCTGGCCGAGTTTCAGCGCGCGGTGAACGTCAATCCGAAAAGCGCGGATGGCTATGACGCGTTGGGCTGGGGACATATCCTGGCTGGCGCGCCAGACCGCGCGGTGATCTCTCTGGAGCGGGCGCTGCAAGTGGATCCAGAGTATGCGCCGGCCTATGGACATTTAGCGGTAGCCTATTACTTGCGACGTAACTACGAAAAAGCGGTTGAGTATTTTGAACGCGCCATCGCGCTGAACCAGGCGACGACGGAGTATTATTACGAATTGGGTCTGTCTTATTTGTACAAGGAACCAGAAGATTGCCAGAGCGCGGTTCCCTGGCTCCGAAAAGCCCTGGAAATCAACCCGGATATTCCGCAGGCGCGCCAGGGTTTGGATTACTGCGCGCGCAAGAAATAGCGCCAACGTTTCCACGTTCCCACGTTCCAAACCATGGAGGATATTGCGATGAAGTATTTGACTGTCTTGCTGGTATTCGTACCGCTGGCCATTCTGGGGGAGCTGCTGCACTGGAACCCATTATTAGTTTTCGCCGTATCGGCTTTGGGCGTTGTCCCGTTGGCTGGGCTGTTGGGCGAGGCCACGGAGCACCTGGTGGTGCATACCGGCCCTCGCGTGGGCGGATTGCTCAATGCCACCCTGGGCAACGCGGCTGAGCTGATCATCACCATCTTCGCCCTGCGCGCCGGGCTGTTCGACCTGGTCAAGGCTTCGATCACCGGTTCGATTATCGGGAACATGCTGCTTATTCTGGGCTTCAGTCTGGTAGTCGGCGGGCTGAAGCACGGACGGCAGCACTTCAACCGCAGCCTGGCTGGGGTCAACGCCACGCAGCTCCTGCTGGCGACGGCCGCGCTGGCAATTCCCTCGCTCTTTTCCTTCAGCACCGATCGCGCCCATCCTCTCTCGGTGGACGCGCTCAGCCTGTGGGTTGCCGTCGTCATGATCGTGATCTACCTGTTTGGCATTCTCTTCAGTTTCCGGCAGGAGGATGACAGCAAAGATCATCAAAGCCACAGCCAACACAGCGGCCCGGTGTGGAG
>JBGAVB010000193.1:0-5533 GCA_044228345.1 Anaerolineae bacterium
AATGCACTCACAGACTGGGCCGAACTCAGGGGAAAGGCCCGGGCAATGACACGAGCCAGTGGTGGATGCAAAGGGAGTCGCGATAACCACAGCCGCCTCGGGGGTCACGTGCGGCGTGCCTCAGGTGCACGCCGCACGTGAAAACCCCACAGAGGCATTAACCGCCGCTACTGGCTCCAACCGTAATCAGTCGCCGTGGCGATGATGTCGGCAATCGAAATGACGCCGTCATTGGTGACATCATAGCGGCGAACGTAGCCGCCTTGTCCGCTGGTCGTGTTCCAGTGTCCAGACACTGTCTGGATATCTACGATGTTGACGCGGTTATCACAGTTGATGTCAGTGGTGCGGCACAGGGGGACAAGAGACGTGGCCGGATCGCCGATCAAGCCGAAGGTATAGAGCAGGTCCTGGTTATAGTTGGGACTGCCCGTGAAGAGGTTGATTTTGGCCGCAGTGACAACGGGTCCGGTCTGCAGCACATGATTGTTCACGATGGCGTTGTAGAAGCCGCGATGCAGATAATCATGCCCGGTGGCGATGCCCAGGCCCGACGGTGAAAAGTGCGCAATCGTACCACCGTTTGCGAAGGTCAGGAATTTTTCCGCCATGCTGGGCTTGTTGGGATAGTCGAAATATCCATCCAGACAGTCGAGTGAAATCAGGAAGGGTAATTGGCCGCCGTTGGTCAGCGTTAGTGTGTCATCATTGGTCCACTGCTGATCAACGACTGTGTTGCCCCAGTAGTCAAGGAAAGCGTGACCGACGTAATTGCCAATCACCAATCCCTGGCTCCATTTGGTGCGAATGGCTGCACGCGCCGAATCTACCGTGTTGTAATAAGGATCAACCGGATTGATCAGCGCCGGGTTGTAGTAAACCTTGCGAATGTCCCACGCCGGGGAGGCAAGATAGGAATGGATGACCGCTTCGCTGACCGCTTCGAAGTTGCCGGCATCATCGGTGTTGTCAGCGACGAACAAAATGTCATTTTGCCAGGCGCCGCGCACCGGGTTAACCTCGTAGTTGATAATCTTGTTGACTGTGTTGGTCAGGTCATTCGTGGAACTGACCGGAAGGCGGCCGATGAAGATGTCGAGCAGCGCATCACCGCCGCTGACCGTGGCGAAGTAGGCATCCGCAGCCGATTCGCCCTGGTACGGGTCAACGATCAAATCAATCGTAGGCACATACACGGGCTGCTGCGGACCGTACCCATTTGGATAAGGGTTCGTGTTGTGACCGAGCGGGTTGAAGTTAGAACCGCCGACCAGCAGCGTGTAGGCAGGCGCAGGCGCGGTCCATGACGAATAGGCATAGCTAAGGAAGGTGTGGATCGCTTCTGCGTCCAAAATGCCGGCGTTGAACTGATCGTATATCCAGTTGATGTCAGCAACCACCACGTGATACCCTTGCGACTGGCGATAGGCGATCAATGGCTGCAGCGTCGCAGTGAAGGTCGGATGCGTGATGAAGATGTAGTCAGCCTGATTGGCGGTGCTGCGCAGATTGATGGGAGCCGCCGTGAAGACAGAAGTCGCGACCGGACTGCGCACCGCGCTGGCGCCTACAGCCAGGAAGCGTTGATTAGGCGTTGTCGTGTCCTGAATCGAGAAGGTGCCAACCCCGGCTACGCCACGCGTCATTCGCACCGGTGTTTGTGGGTTAGTAATGTCGAACACCTGGACGCCTGGATTGGTCACGCCAGAGATAACGAAGCGCCAGGTACCTGCCGTCTCTTTGCTAAACACCAGCTCTTGATTGACCGCCGCATAGGTGCGGTAATAAGTTGCATCTATCCACTTCAAATAGGTCCAGTCGACGCGCGCATTCGCTGGGCGGCCCACGTCAGAGACGATGCTTTCCAGGGTCATGGTGTTGTCGCCAGTGACCAGATTGGCCTGGTTGATGTCCCCGGACAGGTCAATCAGGGTGCGTCCATCCCAGAAGGAATTGATGATGGGCGTACCGGAGCCATTGATATACACTTTGTTGTGATGTTCGGGGTTGTACTCAGGCCACGAATAGCGGCCGCCGATACGCAAGGAGATAGTGGCGGTCAACGGTACGCTTGCCGCCGCAGGCAGGTTAAAGGTGTAGGTGCGTGAGCCGCTGGGATAGTTGACTTGGAACTGATCCCACCACCATGCTTGCCAGGGTATCATGTGCTGTGACCAGCGCCAGTTTTCCTGTGAGGTGCGCAGTGTGGTCTTGAAAGAGGTTGGTACGCTCGCGCCTGCGGGTAGGGCAGACCGAGTAGCCATCGTCAAGCCTGGGGTCGCACTGTTGAAGCGCATCCAATAAATGTTATCCAGGGTGTAATAGGTTAAGTCAAGCGCCTGACCGTAGAAATAGATTGCCTCGCCCGCATCGAGGAAGCCATTGCTGTTGCTGTCGCTGACGTAAAACGCCACATCACTGCCCTTGTTCGAGACCAAGAAGTTGCTGATCGGCCATTGACTGATGTTACTGTAGCCGAGTCCGATCAAGTCCTCATAAGTCATGCGGTACATTCCATTTTCACGCACCACCATGCGTACATCGCCCGTGGCCGGCACGAAGTTCGGCAGGCTCGGGGGCGACGGCGGGGTGCGCCATGTGCGGGCCTGGGCGTAGTTCAGCACGCTGGCCGCCAAGGTGGACTCAAAATAGGGATCTGGGCGCGCATCGCTGGCCGGTTGAGCGCCTGCGAAGCTGATCACGACGCGGGCGTGCGTGAGCCAGGCTATCTCGCCGCGCACGGGGTTATAGCGCACAGGGTAGAATTCGACGTTGATCAGCCCCTGGTCGCGTAGGCGGGCGGTCTCACCCAGGCGCACGGGCGCGTCTGGGTTCCAGGCATCCAGCGCGTACGCGGCGGCGTCGCGTTCGACGATGGGAACGACCGCCGCGCCTTCTTCCACATGGGTTTGATCGGCAAAATCGAAACGCGGGGCCGGCGCCGCCGGGTTGACGACAGTCTGCGTCTGCCATGCGGCATCACTGAGCGCGATGTGCGCGGTTGCGCCAGGAGGTAAAGCCACCATACGCGAGGTGACCGGAAGTTGTGGATACCCAGGTCTTGCTGTGGCGCCAAACTCGGTTCCCATAGAAACACTGGTGTAGGTAACGCTATCCATCTGCACGGCCGCTAATATGGGTTGTGAGAAATGGAGATCGAGCACCATGCCAGCTTCGGTGGATTCAATGACTTCAATGCCAGCATTTGTGGCCGGTTCTGACGGCAGCGCTGCACGCGAATAGGATGCAAAGCTGACCGGAACGGTCAGTTGCACACAGAGCAGAATCAACATCAAACGACGTATGGGCTTCCAGGACATAGAACACCTCCTGATTAGGGAACCTAGTTGCGCCTGCCGCAACTGCGCCCAATAATCTATGTGCAAGCGGCGTTCTTGTCAAGTAGGGCCACACGCAATCGCGCGCCTGAATCGGTATACTGGTCAAGCCTACCGGTTTGGACGGGGCAAGTCGGCGCTTGACAAGCCGGAAGGGGCTATGCTATAATCGGCCCAACTTGACCCCGTTTGGCCATCCTCATCTGTTTTCAAAGACACGATCATGAGTGAAGGATACCCGGTGACCCGATTGAACGATGGATTATACATTCACCGCCGCGAAGAACGACTGATTTCGCGAGTCATTGATGGCGAAGCGATTATCGTTGACTTCAAAACCGGTGACCATTATAGCCTGAATCCGATTGGCACCCTCGTGTGGGAGATGGCAGACGGAGCACATTCCCTCAAGGATATAGTAGCCTCTATTTTAGAGCGTTACGATATCAGTGAAACGCAGGCCCGTGCAGACCTGAGCAAGCTGGTTTCCGACATGGAAAACGAAAACCTTGTGGTGCTTGGCGAAGCCCCACTCTCCAGCTAGCGAAGGGTTTGTGGCGGGCTGAGATTACCTAACGGCGACACTGCGTGGGTGTCGTCTTGAAACGTACTTCCAACATCAGCGCATTGCGTGAGCGCAAGGAGGAATCAACATGAATCCTAAGATGACTTATGAGGCCCCGAAGCTGATCAAGCATCAGCGGCTGCAGAAGGTTACATTGGCGACGACCCCACCGCCTCTGAACTTCCCTAACGCCCTTCCTGGTCAGTAATCCTCGGGAAACTCAAGGTGGAGGCGTTGCGGTTATTCAATCGCGGCGCAGCCGGCTACGCGTACAGTCGGTAGTCAATGCCCGACCCTTCGCCTGCTGGGAACGTTACCACATTCGTTTGTGCACCTTGAACGCCGAGCCGCTGACAGGTGAACTCGACTTTGGGGTGACTTTTAGAACGAGAGTGCGTGCAACGGGGCTTCGCCAAGTCACGACTTTTTCTTTTCGACGAACAGGGCAGTTGGCTGTTGCTTAACTGCCCTGTTCGTTTGTCTTGTTCCCGATCTTCCTCTATCACCCTGACCCGACAAGCCGGTAAGATACGAATGACGATAACTTCATGGTAAACGCCGACCATTTCTTTTCCACGCTCCAGCAGATGGCCGCAGCGCCGGGAGATCTGCCGTGGACCGGTTTGCGCGTGGCGGATGTAGAGATCGGGCTGGTCGGCCATCCCGTGGCCTTGCACGAGCGCCTGCTGCGCCCGTTGTCGCATCTTCATCAACCGTCCCTATCAGCCCCGGCCGTCATGTTGACGCTGGTCGAGGCGCCAACGGATGCGCCGCCGTTTCCGTGGCCCGACGCTCCGCAGGCCGGCGATTTTCGCGAATGGCGCGCAGGGGATTATCTCTTTTCACATTACGGCCAGGGGCTGGCGGTGGTTGGCCTTGACCTGCGCCATGGGCGCGCGGTCGGCTATATCTGCCAGCCAATGCAGATGCCGGCTGCGTTCTTCAGCGGGCTGCTGTTCACGACCCTCTACCAGGCGCTGCGTCCTCATGGCTTCTTTTTGCTGCATGCGGCGGCTCTTTCGTGGCAAGGCCAGGGCATCCTCATCACCGGCCCTTCGGGCGCGGGTAAGACCACCACCATGCTGCAATGCGTGCGCGCCGGTTTTCAATTTGTTTCCGATGACGCCACCCTGCTTACGCGCACGCCCAACGGGGAGATCATGGCCGTGGCAACCCTCAACACCATGCACGTCACGCCGCGCACGGTCGCCTTTTTCCCTGAATTAGCTCCCTTCGCCAACGAGCGCGCAGACAATGGCAAGGCCACTATTTTCTTGCCCGAAGTTTACCCCGGTTCCGTGACATCGCAGACGCCGGTGCGGTTGCTTGTCGTTCCTTCACTACATGGGCCATGCGATGGGTCGTTCGAGCCTTTGTCGGGACGTGCCGTATTGAGCGAGGCGCTGCCGTTGAGTGTGGACGTGCAGCAAGCGCAAGCCGCGGCCGCTCATCTTGACCTGCTGGCGCAGTTGGTGCAGCAAGCGCGCTGCGTGCGTTTGCACCTGCCGCCTGATGTGGTCAGCGTGCCGCCGCTAATTGCCAGTCGCCTGGCTTGTTGAAGATTAACAATTTATCCAAACATATGGCCGACATAACGAGAGGTTTTCTTGAGCGGACAGGATGCGACCGC
>JBGAVB010000194.1:0-5525 GCA_044228345.1 Anaerolineae bacterium
AGAATAATTCTAGCGCAGGAGCTGCTCCACGCGGCTGCCGCCGATGGTATAGTATCGCGCGGCCGGATGATGCACGATGATCGCGGCTGTGCTCTGCTCTGGCACCAGTTGGAACGCGGTGGTCAGGCTCATGTCCAGTTCCTGCGCGGCCGGCAGCAGGTCAAAAACCGTCGCATGATCGTTCAGCTCAGGGCAAGCGCCGTAGCCCCAGGAATAGCGCGTCCCGCGCAGACCGCGGCCCAGCTCTTTCTGCACGCGGTCGTGCAGCCACGCCGCGGTGGCCTCAGCCGTCTGAACGGCCAGGCCATGCATGAAGTAGGCTTCGCTGTAGTCGCCAGCCGCCTGCAGTTCCTCAAAGCGCTGCGTGGCCCCTGCACCCACCGTCACCACCTGCAGCGCCACTACATCGAGCACGCCGGCGGCGCGCGGCGCGAAGTAGTCGGCGATGCACAGGTGATCATCTCCATCCTGGCGCGGGAAACTGAAGCGGCCCACCACGGGCAGATCAGAAGCGCTGACTGCGTTCTTCATGGCGGCCGGGTCATAGATCAGCAGATCGTTGCCATCGGACTGGCAAGGGAAGTAGCCATAGACCGCCCGCGGCTGCAGCCAACCGCTCCTCTGAGCGTCTGCGGTCATGCTCGCCAGGCGGGCATCGAACTGAGCGCGCAGCGTTTCCCAGGCTGCGCCGTGCGCATTCTTCGCGCCCCAGGACAGGCGATAAAGCTCATCCTTATCCAGGAAGGGGAAAACCTGGATCGGCGGAATGGAGCGAATGACGCTGACGCCCCAGAAAGGCGGCGTCGGGATGTCAGTCTGAGCCAGCAGCGGCGTATTGGAACGGACGCTGCTGCTGGGCGCAGCGGTTTCTACGGGGCGCTGTAGTTCGGCCAGCCCTTCCTCCCGATTGCGCTGCAGCAACTCGGCGCGCTGGGCCGAAAGCAGGGCTTCGACCGTGTCCAGACCCTCGAACGCGTCCTTGCAGTAAAAGACGCCGGGCGTATAGGGCATCTGCGCGCCCTCGCCATCTTTCACAAACAGAATGCGTCGGCCAAAGCGGCGATTGATCGCCGCGCCGCCCACCAGCACGGGGAACGACAGCCCGCGTGTGTGCAGCTCTTGCACGATCAGCGGCATCTGCTTGGAAGTGCTGACCAGCAGCGCGCTGAGGCCAATGGCGTCTGCCTGGACCTCCACGGCCTTGTCAATGATGACATTGGCGGGCACCTGCTTGCCCAGGTCGAACACGGTGAAGCCGTTGTTGGTCAGAATCGTATTGACCAGGTTCTTGCCGATGTCGTGCACATCGCCATAGACGGTTGCCAGCACCACCTTGCCCTTGGTCACGCCTTCGGCGCGTTCCAGGTAAGTCTCCAAGCGCGCCACGGCCTTCTTCATCACTTCGGCTGACTGCAGCACGTACGGCAGAATTAGTTCGCCGGCGCCGAATTTGTCGCCGACCTCTTTCATGGCGGGCAGGAGAACATTGTTGAGCACCCACACCGGGTCGTGCGCGGCGATCGCAACGCTGACCAGGTCCTCCACGCCTTCCTTCTGGCGATGGACGATCTGCCAATGCAGCTTTTCCTCCACGGTCATGCCCTCGGTGGGGTCCACTTCGGCTTTGCGCTCGCCGATGGCCCCGCCATGCGCTTCGAAATACTGAATGTAGCGCGCCAGGGCGTCCGGTCGGCGATTGAAAATCAAATCTTCGCACAGCTCACGCATCGCGGCCGGAATTTCGGCGTAGGGCAGCGTATGCTTGGGGTTGATGATCGCCATATCGAGTCCGGCCTGCACCGCATGCCAGAGAAAGACGCTGTTGAGCGGCCCGCGCGTGGGCAACGCCAGGCCAAACGAGAGGTTGCTGACGCCCAATGAGCAGAGCACGCCGGGCAGATGGCGCTTGATGAGCCGAATCCCTTCCAGCGTCTCCACCGCGCTGTGGGCAAATTCAGGATCGCCCGTGGCCAGGGTGAAAGTCAGCGCATCGTAGATCAGCGCGTCGGGCGGCAGGCCATACTCGTTGACGGCAATCTCGTAGATGGCTTGGGCCACTTCCAACTTGCGCGCAGCCGTCTTCGCCATGCCGATCGGGTCAATGGTCAGCGCGACCACGGCCGCGCCGTGCTCCACCGCGAGCGGAAGGACCGCGTCGCAGCGCTTGCGCCCATTCTCCAGGTTGATCGAGTTGATGATCGGCCGGCCGGGAATGTTTTCCAACGCGACCCTGAGCACGTCTGCTTCGGTCGAGTCAATTACCAGGGGCGCGTCCACCGCTTGCGACAACAGGCGCACAGTGCGGCGCATCATTTCCGGCTCATCGGCGCGCTCGGTCAACGCCACACACACATCCAGGGTGTGTGCGCCGCCCTCGATCTGATCACGTGCAATCTGCAGCAGGCCGTCATAGTCATCGGCCAGCAGCAGCTTCTTGACGATTTTACTGCCCTGCGTGTTGATGCGTTCGCCGATCAAATGGGGTGCGGGTTCCTGCACCAGGCCAGTGGCGCGCATGGCCGAGGCCACCAGGGCCGGGAAAATCTGCTTGGACTGCGTGCGGCTGAGGCCAGGCGCGCGCTGCTTGAATGGCTGCACCAGTTCAACGATCTGGCGGATATGTTCGGGTGTGGTGCCGCAGCAGCCGCCCACCACGTTGACGCCCAGGTCACGCACAAATTCAAGCAGGGTACTGGCCAGCGGCCGCGGTTCCATCGGATAAACCGCCTTGCCATCCACATTGAGCGGCAGCCCGGCGTTGGGGATGACCGAAATGGGCAGGTTGGTGTTGGCGGTGAGATAGCGGATCGGCTCGCGCATATAATCGGGGCCGGTGGAGCAGTTGAGGCCGATGACATCAATCGGCAGATAGCGCAGAATGGTCAGCACCGCGGCGATGTCGGTGCCCAGCAGCATGCGCCCGCTCACATCGAGCGTCACCTGCACCTGCAGCGGCACGCGCACGCCGGCCTGGCGGAAGTAGCGATAGATGCCGGCCACGGCCGCCTTGACCTCCAGGATGTCCTGCTGTGTTTCCAGCAGCAGCACGTCCACACCGCCCTCCACCAGGCCGCGCGCTTGTTCGCCAAAGACCGTTGCCAGTTCCTCGAAGGTGATGTTGCTCAGGGTGGGATCGGAAGCGCTGGGGAGATAGCCGGTTGGCCCCATGGAGCCGGCGACGAAGCGCGGGATGCCGGTCGCCTCTGCAAAGCGATCGGCCGCGCGCCGGGCCAGGCTGGCCGCGGCGTGGTTGATCTCCAGAATGTGATCTTGCAGCCCGTACTCGCGCATCGTCAGGCGGTTGCTGCGGAAAGTGCAGGTTTCGATCACCTCCGCGCCCGCCTCCAGGAAGTCGGCGTGAATAGTTTCGATCATCGAGGGTTGGCTGATGACCAGGTAATCGTTGTTGCCCCACTGCTTCTCGCCGCCGTAGTCCGCGGCCGTCGGCTCAAGCTTCTGGATACTTGTGCCCATCGCGCCATCGAAGACCACGATGTGGTCGCGCACGGCTTGCAGGTAACGGTCATTGGTAAATGGATTGGGTTTCAAGAAAAGGATCCTCTTTCAGAATTGCTACCAAGAAAGCGCCTACATGGGTGATTATACTGTGGGCGCGGCAGGCCGTCAACCGTCTCAGACTTCCGAACGTGTTCGGGGCCTGATCGCATCAAGCCGGCCGGATGTAAGTTCGCGAGCGAGCATGGGTGGCATTGGCCCGCAGGCGCCACTCTTGCGCGCGGAAGTTCGACGCGATCAACCACTGAACAGCCCTCTCATGCGACGCTGACGCCAACTCGAACAAATCCGTTTGGGACGAAAATGGGTAAGTCTCTGTGTCTCCGCCCAGCCGGGCGAAGAAATAACGGTCGGGGGCGTTCGCCGGGTTCGCGTCTCGCGGCAAAAAGATCATCCCTTCCCACAGCTCATCGGCGCGGCGCATCAGCGGCCTGGCGCCCTTCATGCTGGCCCTGAGAATGGGTGATGATCCACCACGCAAAGCGAAGGAGGCCGGGAGCCGATGCTCCGCCTGAACCTGGGCGTGATGGTACGGGGTTCGGAAAAAGGTGCGCTCGGCCAACGCCAGCAGGTGCGACGAATTGAAGGCGCGCACCAGATAGAACCCATCCTGCCGGCCGCCATCCTCTGGCTGGCTGATCATAATGGACACGGTCAATTCCTGGAACCGGATGCCCAGCCATACCAGGTCCGTGGCCGTGATCAAGAGCGCAGCTTGCCCGTTGTCATCGGACGGGAACAGTCCTTGCGTTCTCAGCCGCTCACACCAGAATGCCAGGTCTGCCGTGCCGAACAGAATCACTTCTTTGACATGGTTGATCTGCGCAATGTAATGGATGGCATCATCGGCCATGGCTGGCTCCCTGCGTGTTTTTTGAAGCGCCGATTTTCGCTAGATTTCGGTCAGCGCAACCAGCCGGGCCTCGCGTAAGGCGCGCGCCTCAACCTGCTCGATGATGCGCGCCTGCTCCGCGGCGTCGGTCGCCTCCAACATCTGTACAGCCTCACACCAAACCTGATCGCGCCATGCGGTGAGCACTCGGGAGACGAGCTTCTCGTCCATGCGGCCGAGCAACGCGTCCAGCAAGGCGAGCACTGGCATCGCCGGCTCCAGGACCTGATCCTGCACCGCGTCAATGGTGCGCGCAATGATGTCGTTGACATAGCAGTAGTCGGCGTGGCGCTGGCTGCGTTGCGCGTCGGTCAGGAGCTGCCACTCCGGCTGCAGCACTTCAACCAGTGTCAGAACCAGGTCGTAATTGATATGTGCATTGACGCCAAGCAGCAGCTTTTGCAGCGCCCAGACGCCAGGCTGATGCGCCGCATCATGCGCTGTCTGCCAGACGCGGGGCGCAGAGGCCTGATTCTGCGCGTAGGCGTCCAGGGCGGCAAAATAGAAATCGGCGAAGCGCGCCAGCAGATAGTCAACCCAGGCTGAGTCCTTGAATTCAAGGTTAGCGATGGCTGTCTGCATGTTGCGGGTCATCATCAAGTAGCAGCGCAGAAAAATGGCCCTTTGGTCCGCGTCCGCTTCCCACAGGCTGACCAATGCGGCCATGCGAGATGCAATGGGCGATTCAACAGTCACAGCCGCAACTCCCGTATGACCCCGCGCAAATAAACTGAGCAAAGGTTTTATTCATGTGTTGACTAGATGCTCCGGATCCAGCCAAATCGGCGACCGGATGGCCGGACTTTGACGTGCAGAGTACCACCCGACGCAAAGTCTGTCAAACGCCCACGGTTTGGCTGATGGGCTTGATGTTTTCTTGACAGTCCGGCCCAAATTCTTAGCGTGGCCTTGACCCCTTTCTCGCTATACTTGACTCCGGGAAGCGCATCGGCATCATGCGCGCTTCCTGCATGAGCGGCTTTTTGATCTGGAATGAACACAGCACAGAGCCGTCAACCTGCCCAGGGATTCGAGAAAGGGGCATCTATGATTGTCGAAAGCAACAAGTCCACGGTTTTTCAGTTTCCACCTTTAGCCCATCCGCCGCGTTCGTGGC
>JBGAVB010000195.1:0-5520 GCA_044228345.1 Anaerolineae bacterium
GTCTTCATCACATCCTTCATCTCGTCGGCTGTTTTCCGGTATGCAGCCTCCAGCACCGGCGCCAACACCGACCAGGTCAATGGCATGGGGTGCGGCGGCGCCAACTGGCTATTGCTGACCGGCTCCCAGACCGACAAGTCCACAAGACTTTCTGCCAACCGTCTGACTCCTTGCGCACAGCTTGACAGACGCCGCGTCCAAAAACAGGCGCGCCTGCATGACTCATTCTAACAAACAACGTGCAGACGGTCAAGCGGGTTGCGCACCTCCAGATGTTGGGGCGTTTTCTCTGCTTCTGCCCTGACCCATCTTCGCACGCCGCGTGGGCACGTTTCTTTTCCCATGCCACCTTCGTCTTCATTCATAGCACCAACCTGATTGCCCTTCATCAGCGCGGAGTTTTCGTGATGCCGCCGTAAGCAACGGAGCTATGAACGGAGGTCATCCCATGTTTGGTCGAACACCACTGTCACCGGCGCTGCGTTGGGCGATGCCCCGTATTCTCCTGCCGGTCCTGCTGCTCTTTCTCCTGAGTGTTCCTGCCCTGGCCCGTCAGGCGACGCAAGATGCGCCGCCTCCTGCCGACCCGGCCGGCGAACCGGTCGCTGCGCCAGACACGCGCACCTTTCCCAACATCCCATCTCCCAATGGCCTGGCGATCAACTCGCTCACCCAACGGCTGTATGTGACCAGCCGCAGCACCAACCAGGTCCTGATGCTGGATGCTCAGACGGGCGCGATTCTCAGGCAAGCAGTCGTTGGCTCCCTGCCCTGGGGAATCGCCGTCAACCCATCCAATAACCGACTCTATGTCGCCAATTTCAACAGCAGCGACGTCTATGTTCTCGATGCCGCCACGTTGACGAGGATCGCGATTGTGTCACTCGGCAGCGGCGCGCAACCAACCTTCATCGCTGTTCACCCCGATTCCGGCCGCGTCCTGGTGGCCGGCCACGGACGAAATCAGCTCTGGGTCCTGGCGCCTGATGGGGTCATCGAGCGCGACATACCCACGGGCGGCAGCGGAGCCTGGGGCCTGGCCGTGCATCCTTACCTCAAGCGCGTGTATGTGGGCCACCGCGACAGCGCGAATGTGATCACCTTCGACGGCAACAACAACTGGCAGCCCATCGCCGGCCAAAACATCACCCCGTGCGGCGCCACCGGCCACCCCTTTGCCTTGAATTTCAACCCGGTCAATGAGCGTCTCTACGTCGCCTGCGCGCCGGATCAGAACGTTTTGCAGGTCAAAGTCTACCGGGCGACCAGCGGCGGCTTGGCCCTGGTCGCCAGCCTGGACGCAAGCTCCGGTGGGCCTGACGGCGGCGGCGGCATCGCCATCAACCCGGCGACAAACAACGTCTTTTTCACCAACTCAACCAGCCGGTCGGTCACGGTGATTGGCAGCAATCCAGACCGTGTGATTACGACCGTGCAGGCGGGCGTGGATCCGTTTGGCGCGGTCGCCGACTCCTTCACCGGCAGCATCTACATCGGCAATCGGGCCGGCAACGCCATTACTGTGCTGACCGATAATGCCTATGGCGCTGATGCCGCCGCGCCCCGGCTGACGCTGTCGCGCCAGGATGGCTGCGAGGGGCTGCAGATGGTGGCGACCGGCCGCAACTTCCCCGTCACACCGCCGCGCGGCACGGGGCATGTCGCGTTGAGCTTCAACGGCGTCCACGTGGGCACGGCGGCGCCGAACGGGCAAGGAGCCTTCTCGCTCACGTTTACGGTTCCGGCCAGCCGCGGCGGGACCAGTTACGTTGTCGCCGCGGACCTGTTGACCAGCTGGCTGCAGGTCGGCGCGCCCCTGCGCACTCCGCGCACGGATGGGCTGCCGATCATCTTCATCCCTGGGGCCGGCGGGTCAGAGCTGCGCGCGGAGCGAACCTTCACGTTCTGGAGCGGTCTGACAACGCAGCATACCTTCTTCGAGAACAGCGTCCTGTGGCTGGATGGATGGACGGTCGCGGCCAACATGACCGGCGATCCGACCTACATGGATGCGCTGGCCCTGGACATTGATGGCGCGCTGCCGCATCCTGACTTCTACGGCGGCCGGCCCAGCCGCATCAAGGTCGGCGGGCCGATCCGTCAAGTCCAGGTCGCGTGGGTGGTACAGGACGTTTACCAGGGCATGATCAACAAACTGCAATCCCTTGGCTACCTGGAGAATGTGCTGCTGTTCTACTATCCCTATGACTGGCGCAAAGATTGGTCGCACACCGATAGCGACCTGGCGGCCAAAATTGACGCCGTGCTGCAGAGAACGCAGATGGACAAGGTCATCTTGATGGCGCACAGCACCGGCGGCCTGGTGGCGCGCAATTACCTGCTCCACTACGGCGCCGCCAAAGTGGATCAGCTCATCACGATGGGCACGCCCTACCTCGGCTCGCCGATGATTGCCAAGTACCTGGAAGCCGGCGATGACATGAAAGCGCATTTGCAGCCCGACGAAACCTGGTGGTTGGCGCAAAACTTCCTGGGACTCTACCAGCTGCTGCCCCAGCCGACATGGTTCACGGCCGCCGACCAAGACGGCGTCTTCCCCTACTACCTGGTGCGATCCCGTGTGGACGCCAACCTGGGTACGGTCTACGAAACACTCGATTATGCGGACAGCGAAGCATTTCTAGCCAGCCGGCACAATTCGCTCCTGCTTGACGTCAGCGAGACCGTGCGCGAGTCCCCTGTGGGCAACATGTCGCTGCTGACGGACCAATACTTCAATCAGCGGATCATGGGCACCAGCATCGCAACGCCCGGCATGATTCTCTTTACGCCGCACCAGGAATGCGCCGAGCACTGCGGCTGGTTCGGCGGCCCCTGCACGATCAAGTGCAAGGACAAACGGGAAGTGCCCCTGCCTCAGCTCAGTCTGTGGGGCGATGACTCCGTGCCTGAGACCAGCGCGCGCGGGAGCAATCGGCCGGCCGTGGATGATCGGTTTTATCCGGTCGCCGGGGTCAACCATGGCAAGCTGCCCCTGGACGCGACGGTGCAGGGTTGGTTTACACAGATGTTGGCCGGGCGTTTATGCAGCAATACGCAGGTGTCGCTCGACGCGGCGAGCAAGGCCGAGACGCAGCAGGTGACTGGCGCCCAGTTCACTCTCTTCGGCGATGCGCGGCTGCGTTTCTTCGATGCGCAGGGGCGGCATACCGGCCCGCGCCCCGATTCGGGGTTCGTGGTTGAGTATGGGATTCCTGGCTTGAATTATGTAGAAACGCGTGGCGCAGCCGTAGCGATGATCACCAGCGGCGGCCCCTACACCGTAACCGTGACCGGCACGCAGGCAAACGATGCTGCGCTTCTGCAGGTCACCCGCATGGTCAATGGCGTCAGCCAACAATCCACCGTCTACACCAGCATCGCGATCAGCGGCACGACGGCTGCGACGCTGACGATCGCCGGGCCAGACGCAGCGCCATCGCCGCTGCAAGTCGCCTATGCGCCGAACTGGCCCGTCCAAACCATGCCCGGCGCCGTGTTGAGCGGGGATGCGGCCAACGACGTCGCCGCGCCGACCGGCGCGTTATCGCTGGACCTGCGCACGCGCACCGTGACGATCGCGGCGCGCGACGAGGCGGATGGCTCCGGTCTGGCCTCCATTCTGTACAGCCTGGAGACGCCGCCGATGAACTACCGCGTGTACACCGGCCCCTTCGTGCTGCCGCCTGGGACCGGCAGCGTCTGGGCGGTGGCGACCGATCGCGCCGGCAACAGCGGGCCGGTGGGGCAGGCTCACTTGCGCTGGTTCCCGATCCTGAAACGACGCTAACGATTTCGTACAGCGGGGGGCTGTCCGCCTCGCCGCAAACGACATGAGGGCGGGGAAATCCCCGCCCTCATTGTTTTTTTTTGGACATGATCTGTTCATCTGGAAGACGCTGCAGCCCCTCCTCACGAAGATGGACGGCGTCAAAGCCAGCGGTGCGCAGGAAAATGGCTGTGCTCTGCGCCAGCCCCATATCGAGCAGCAACTTCATGCGGGCGCCCGCAAAGGCATATAAACAGCATCATCGGCTGTCCAGGCTGCATAGCGCAGCGCCTGAGGGACGTCTTCTGCTTCAAGATCGGGATATTCTCGGAGAATAGCGACTGTATCCATCCCATTGGCGACGAGATTAACGACCAACGACACCGAGATGCGCATGCCCCGGATGCAAGCCTTTCCCCCCAGAACCTGTGGGTCGGCGGTGATGCGATCAAAACTAAACATGGTCTCTTGTTCTCCTGTGCCTCAACAGATTTGGCCCACCTATTATACTCATATACGGCCATGTTTTGCCATTTCAACGAGGGCCTCCAAGTCGAGTTGCCGATCACAGAAACGCTGCATAACATCGCTAAGCTGGGCCGTGGCCGTGACACCATGCGGCCGGCCGTGAGTTCACCGCCGCTTCGATACGCCACGTAGGGGTCGTTGGACGAGCCAGTGAGTCGCAGTTACCCGCTCCCCACCAGCGCCGAAAAACAGGCATTGCGCACGATGTCAGATTGTAGCATGAGCCATGAGCGGCAACAAATGGCGACACCGGAAGTGCCCGGCACGCAGCCACATTCAATTGTCATTCGCTCGATTCGATGCTACAATGCCGCAGCTTGTAGATCTGGATGCTTGATCGAGGAAGGCCAATGACTGCACCGTTTCTCCATCAACTTACCCTGCGCAACCTGCTTTCGTTCGGACCGCAAACCGAGCCGCTTCAGCTTGGCTCCCTCAATGTGTTGATCGGGCCAAACGGCTCAGGCAAATCCAACTTCATCGAAGCCCTGAGCCTGCTGCGCGCCAGTGCGCGCGATCTGCGCGGCGGTCTGGAAGGCGGCGTCAGCGACTGGGTGTGGAAAGGCGATCCGAAAGGGGTGGCCAGCCTCGAAGCCATTATTGTCAATCCATACGGGCAAAAGCACTTGCGTCACCGTCTCGCCTTCCGCGCCGAGCAGCAAACGTTTCAACTTGAAGACGAGCGCGTCGAGAACGAAGTGCCCTATTCCGGTCAGGCAGAAGCCTACTTCTACTACCGCTATCAGCATGGGCAGCCCGTGCTCAACATCAAGAACGGCCAGCGTCGCTTGACGCGTGAGAATGTCGAACTCAATCAATCCATCCTCCCACAGCGGCGCGATCCCGAGACCTATCCTGAAATCTCGTATCTCGCCAGCGTGTATGAACGCATTCGCCTGTATCGTGAGTGGTCATTTGGGCGCAGTACGGTCTTCCGCGCGCCGCAGCAAACCGACATGCGCAACGACCGGTTGGAGGAAGACTTCTCTAACTTGGGGATGTTCCTCAATCGGCTGCGTCTCAACCCCAGAACCAAGAGTGCCCTGCTCAACGCGCTGCGCGATCTGTACGATGGTTTGACCGACTTTGAGTTGAGTATCGTCGGCGGCACGGTGCACGTCTTCTTCATCGAAAACGCCTTCGCGATTCCGGCCACGCGTCTTTCCGATGGTACGCTGCGCTATCTCTGCCTGCTCGCCATCCTGTGCGATCCCGAACCGCCG
>JBGAVB010000196.1:0-5517 GCA_044228345.1 Anaerolineae bacterium
TTGCCGCCAGGGCCAATGATCTTGCCGATCTTCTCCGGATCCACGTGAATGGTCAGGATGCGTGGGGCCAGGGCTGACAAGTCAGGCCGCGGGGTGGAGATAACGGCCAGCATCTTTTCCAGAATGAACAAACGTCCCTGCCGCGCCTGCTCCAGCGCCTGCTCCATGATGTCCATGCGCAGGCCCTTGATCTTGATGTCCATTTGCAGGGCGGTGATGCCGTCGAGCGTTCCCGCGACTTTGAAGTCCATATCGCCCAGGTGATCTTCCAGACCTTGAATGTCCGTCAGCACGGCGAAGCGGCTGCCATCGCTGATGAGGCCCATGGCGATGCCGGCCACCGGCGCCACAATCGGCACACCAGCATCCATCAACGCCAGGGTGCTGCCGCACACGGAGGCCATGGAGGTGGAGCCGTTGGACGACAGCACCTCTGACACAACCCGCAGCGTGTACGGGAACTTGTCCACAGCCGGAATCATGGACTGCAGGGCGCGCTCGGCCAGGGCGCCGTGTCCGATCTCGCGACGCTTGGGGCCGCGCATCGGGTAAACTTCGCCGGTGGAGTACGGCGGGAAGTTGTAGTGGTGCATGTAGCGCTTCGAATCTTCTGGCATCAGCGTATCGAGCGTCTGCGCCTCGCGCGGCGTGCCGAGCGTGGCAATGGAGAGCACTTGGGTTTCGCCGCGGGTGAACAGACCACAGCCATGTGTGCGCGGCAAAACGCCGACCGCACAGCTGATCGGTCGGATTTCGGTCGTGCGCCGACCATCGGGGCGGATGCCTTCGTTCAGAATGCGGTCGCGCACCTGTTTTTTCACCAGGCTATCAAAAACCGCAATGCGCTCTTGGGTGTCGTCAATCGTATCTTCCTCGTCCACCACTTCACTGCGCAGGATGTCCAACGCATCATTCCGTTCGCTCTTGCCCATGCCGCTGGCCACGATATCGGCGATTTTGCTCTGGATTTGTTCCGTCACCGATTCGACGATTTCGGACTTGGGCAGGTAGGCCTTGAATGTCATCTTGGGCTTGCCAATCTGCGCGGCCATATCGAGCTGCATGCGGATGATGTCCTGGATGGAATCGTGCGCCAGGCGCAGCGCCTCCACCATCGTATCCTCAGGAATCTCGTCCGCGCCGGCTTCCACCATCAGAATGGCGTCTTTGGTGCCGGCCACGCGCAAGTCCAGGGTGCTGTTTTCCATCTCGCTGGCCGTGGGGTTGACGATGAATCCGCCATCCACGTAGCCGATGCGCACCGCGCCGACCGGCTCGGCAAAGGGGATGTCAGAGATCATCAGCGCGGCGGAAGCGGCGATAATCGCCAGCGTGTCCAGGTAATGATCTGGGTCTGCAGAGAGCGCCGTGAGAATGATTTGAACGTCGTTGCGGAAGCCTTTGGGGAACAGAGGCCGCAGGGGGCGATCTACCAGGCGGCAGAGAAGAATGGCTGACTCGCTGGGGCGGCCTTCACGGCGGAAGAAGCTGCCCGGAATCTTACCGGCGGCGTATAGTCGTTCTTCGAAATCAACGGTGAGTGGGAAAAAGTCAATGCCTGGGCGGATGTTCTTGGCGCCCGTGGCGGTAGCCAGGAGTACGGTGTCGCCGATGTGAATCGTCACTGCGCCACCGGCCTGTTGGGCCAGCGTGCCGGTCTCGATGGCAATCTCATGATTGCCCAGCCGGGCACTAAAACGATGCTTCTGTATCATATTCGGTCCTTTCATGCCTGTCTGACCAGGCACGAGTGTATCCCCCTTTCACGTTGGGGAAACAAATGAGGCGTATCACCCCGTGTGATACACCAATGCATGGCGCCTGGCATGACCAGCGCCGCGTTCATTAGCCGGACCGAAAGGTCAGGAACTGGGGAAAAGAGACAAAGAGATGAAAAACCTTTTTCTCTTTTCCCCAATACCTGTTCCTTCGGTCGGAATGCAAGATCATCCGTTTCTACGACGAAGTGGTAAATTCCTACGGCCTCGTCGTAGAAACGGAACAAGCCTACTTGCGCAAGCCCAGACGACCAACCAACTCTACGTAGCGGTCGTAGTTGGTATGATTCAGATAGTTCAAGTGACGACGGCGTTTGCCGACCAACTTGAGCAGGCCGCGGCGAGAGTTCTCATCATGTGCATGCGCCTTCAAATGCTCAACCAGGGCGTTGATGCGCTTTGTCAGCAAGGCAACCTGAACTTCCGGCGACCCGGTATCCGTTTCGTGCTTGTGATATTCCTGGATGACTACTGATTTGTCTTCTTTTGACAGTGACACAGTTTTGCTCCCTTTCGTATGGTCCAATCTCATCGCGTGAAGCCAAAGCACCGCTGGAATACCAGTGACGTATGCCTTCGCAACCGCAGTTACAGATTATAGCATAGGCGGGAAGTCGTAGCAAATCGTTTTGCCCAAGAGCGTCATGGGTGTGCTTTTCGCCAGGCTTTTTTCTTGTGGTAAAATGAGCACAGTTGCATCATGGCGCGCACCGTGTGCCTACGCCTTACTCATTGCTTTTGGAAAGGGTCTTCCATGTCCCAAATCCTCTTGATCAATCCACCCAGCCCTGCTGGCAAGACAGCCAACCGCGAAGGCTCAGCCGGGATGGGTGTGATCAGTGCACAGGCGGACGACTTCTGCTATCCGCCCCAGGTCATTGCCACGGTGGCCGCGGTGCTGCGCAACGCAGGCCACGCGGTCACCTGCGTGGACGCGGTAGGCGAAAAGCTCGATCTGGCGGCCACCCTGGCGCGTGTGCCGCCCCACGCATCCGATTTGCTGATTGGTGTGCTGATGAGCCAGGCCACGCTGACCGGCGACATTGATTTCTGCAATCACCTGTTGGCGGACGTTGACGCCAACGTGATTGCGTTTGGCCCGGCCATGCGATTTGTTGGGCAGACCGTCATGGAACAGTGCAATGTGGCGGCGGTTGCCCTGGGCGAGCCAGAAACCGCGGTCTTGCGCACCGTACAGGCGTTAGCCTCGCCAACCGATGACGACTCCAACGACGAATGGGTGGCCGGGCCCTCCGCGACCTCCACCGACCTGGCAGACCTGCCGCGCCCCGCCTGGGATCTGCTGCCGCACGATCGTTACCCCTTCTTGACGCTGCGCGCCGGTCGTGGATGTGCTGATGACTGCGCCTACTGCCCCTACGTGGCCGTGGAAGGCCGCACGCGCCAGGTGCGGTCGGCGGATGCGGTCGCTGACGAACTGGCCTGGCTGCAGCAAACCTTTCCCAAGCCGCGCTACCTCTTCCGCGATATCGTCTTTGCCGCAGATCGAGCCTGGGTCGAGGCCTTTTGCGCGGCCGTCGTCACGCGCCGGCTCAAGGTCAACTGGGAGTGCGAATCAAGGCCGGAGCATTTCGACCTGGCGCTGCTGCGTCAAATGGCCCGCGCGGGCTGCACAACCATCAAGATCGGACTGGAGACAGTTGACGATGAAATGCTTGAGCTGATGGGGCGCCTGCACGAGAACCAAACTGCGGATGACTACCGCGAGCGCGTCCTGGAGGTGATGGACGCGTGCGCGCAGACAAACATCAGCTGCCGTGTCTTCGTCATGGTGGGCCTGCCTGGAGAGACCTACGCCGCGCGCGCGCAGACGCGGGAGTTCCTGGCGGCCGTGCGGCCGCCGCTGCTCAGCGTCAAAGCGTATCGGCCCTATGCGGGTGTGCGCCTGGAACAGGGTGAATTGGGCGCCACGCTCAACGCGCGCGTGGGCGCGCGTCCCCTGACGCGCAGCGAGCTGCTGGAGCTGCAGCGTGAATGGCACGGCCTCCAGGGCGAAGCGCCTCCCCCGCAGGGCATCGGCAGCAAGCTGGCCTCGCTGCTGGGCTGGAACAGGGGCCGTTCATTTCAAGTGTCGGCGCGGCGCGGCCGCCGGCTCTCCTGAGCGCAGGGCGCGGCGCCATTTCTCAGCGCATGAACGGAACTCAGATGCTGGCTTTGGTCACCGGGGGCAATGGATTTGTCGGCGCGGCGGTTGTGCGGGCGCTTCTGCGCGCCGACGCCAGGGTGCGCGTGCTCTTGCGACCCGGCAGCGACCGGCGCAACCTGGTTGGGCTGGCGGTTGAGACCGTGGAGGGCGATCTGCACGACGCCGATGCGGTGGCGCGCGCCGTGGATGGCTGCACCCAGGTTTACCATGTGGCGGCATTTTACAGCGTCAACCCGGCCGACGCTGCGTTGCTCTACGCCATCAATGTGGATGGCACACAGAACCTGCTGCAGGCCGCGGCGGCCGCCGGCGTCGAGCGCTTCGTGCACACCAGCACGATTGGCGCCATTGGCCGACCGGCCGATCCGCAGCAGTTGCCCACAGAAGACACACCGTTCAACCTGGAAGATCGCGCCAGCGCCTACGTCCTCTCCAAGCGCCAGGGCGAACAACTCGCCGTGGCCTGGGCCGCGCAAGGCAAAGCGCCAGTCGTTGTCGTCAACCCGACCGCGCCGGTCGGCATCGGCGATTGGCGGCCGAGCGCAACCGGCGCGCGCATCCTCGCCTATTTGCGCGGTCAGATGCCCAGCTACCTGGCCGGCGGGATTAACTTTTGCGGCGTAGATGACGTGGCGCGCGGGCATTTGTTGGCGGCCGCACACGGCCAGATCGGCGCGCGCTATATCTTGGGGCATCCGGCCGGGAATCTTGACCTGGCCGGCTTCCTGGCGTTGATGCAAGCCGCCAGTGGACAGCCCGCGCCGCGGTCAACGCCTGGCTGGCGCGCGCGCTTGCGCGCCTGGCTGCCGCGGCCAGCGGCGCCAGCGCGCGCCCCAATGACCGATACGCGGCCCGCAGCCTTGACATGCAGCCCGGCGCGTGCGGTGCGTGAATTACAGTGGACGCCGGCGCCCCTGCTGGCCGCATTTCAAGCCGCCGTGGCCTGGTATCGCGACAACAGGATGATTTAGGCCCCTGCTGCCGCGGGCAGGAGACTTCCGCGGCCTGACGAGATGGAGGGCATCGAATACGTGCTACCCTGGCGCATCAAACAATCGCTGCTGCGAACGCTGATGATGGCTTCCGGGCTAAGCGGCAGCGGCCGCCTGGCGACGCGAGTCGCGGTCTGGCTGTTGGGCGGCGTTTACAAAGATCGCAAGCTGTTGGCTAACCTTACGCCGCGCCCGTTTATTTCGCCATGCGCCCAAATCCGCTGCGCCGACCTGCGCCTGGGACAGCACGCGTTCATTGACGATTACGTCACCATTTACGCGCACCATGACGCTGGCCGCGTCGAGGTGGGCGATTTTTCTTCGCTGCACCGCGGCACCATCGTGGAGATTGGCGCGGGCGGCAGCGTGATCATCGGCGCTGACAGCCACATCCAGGGCGCGTGCAATCTGAAGGGTTTTGTGGCCGACCTGCGCATTGGCAACCAGGTTCAAATCGCCCCCCAGTGTGCGTTCAGTCCCTACGAACATACCTTTGCCGACCGCACGCAGCCGATCAAAAACCAGCCGCTGGCAAGCAAAGGGCCGATTGTGATCGAAGATGATGCCTGGTTGGGCCTGG
>JBGAVB010000197.1:0-5506 GCA_044228345.1 Anaerolineae bacterium
GGCGGATGTGCGCGTGCTGGCGGCATAAGCGTGGGAGGCATGGCGCGCCATTTGCGCGTTGCATTTTACATTTTCTAGCAGCGCGTGTAGAATGAAACAGACAACAACATAACCTTGTTGGGGCGATGGCGGAACAGGCAGACGCATCGGTAAAAACCGAAGGACTAACCGTCCGTGTGGGTTCGAGTCCCACTCGCCCCACCTTTGTCAGGCAAGCGCGCTCACGCGAACGTGGCCGCAACCCAATCTCATGCTTGTCAAAACTCACGCATCCCCACAACCTCAAGCCGGCGCATGCTCGGGCGCCCACACATCTCGACCAGGAGGCATTGACTATGGTGTCAAGGCGATTTGGATGGATTGTCTCTCTGTTGATCGTCACAGCGCTGGTGTTGTCAGCCTGTGGCACGCGCCCCGTTCCTTCAACCTCGCAAGGCGAGAAAACCAACGCCCAAGAGTTTCGAGTTGAACTGCCCCGCATCACGGTCAACATTGATGAGAAGGGCACGCCAACGGTCATGGGCATGTCTCTCGCCGACCTCTCCAAACTGACCGGCGGCAGCATTGCGTCGTTCCAATTGGATCCGGCGCAGGTGGCCCAACTGCAGGCCAGCAACATCCAGCACATTGAACTCCTGCACCGCGGGGACGGCCTCTATCTTTATGTCAACGGCAAGTCCCTACCTTACATAAAATGGGACCAGAACACGCTGCAAAATGCGGCGAAAATGCTGCAGACGCTCGACCCGCAGGTCAACGGCATGCACCTGGCGGAGTGGATTCCGTCGCTCTTGCCCATGGTGCGCAGCGTGGGGCTTGACATCGTGCTGATGCTGCCGCTCAAAGAGGGCGCTGCTAAAATTGATGTGCGGCCCGAAGACCAGGAGCCGCCCGCGCCGCCGGCCGATTCCGGTCAGCGCCAGGCTGCAGCCGTTGTGAATCTCCCGATCGTCTATGATCTGAGCGGCACGCCGCAGGTCATTGGCCGCGGCGGCCAGATGTTCCGGCCTGATGCGGCGGCCCTGGCGCAGATGGGCTTGACCAATCTGCCCATTTATCTGACGTCAGAGACGGTTGATTCGTTGATGGCGGCGAATGTACAGTTTATCACCATCCAGTCCAGCAGCGCCGGGCTGCAGGTGACGGTGAATAACGACGCCCTGCCGCTGGTGGGCTGGGGTGAGGCGGAGCTGGCCAACGCGCTGGAACTGGCAAAAGGCACGGGCAGCGTAGACCCGGCCGTGCTGGACCTGGTGGCCAAGTTCGCGCCATTCCTTGCCAACCTGGACTTGACCATCTACATGGAATTCCCATTGGCCAAGGGCGCGGAAAAGATCGAACCAGCCGCGAGCAAGTAACAGGAGGCTCGTCATGCAAAGGCGTTACGGGTTCCTGCGCTTCATCAGCTTCATGCTGCGCTTGTTTGCCGGCTTCTGCCTGCTCATTGGCCTGGCGGTTGGCGTCTCATTGATCCTCAGGGGCAACTTTCAGGAGGTGCTCGGCTTCAGGCTGACCATTCCGACCGCGGCCCTGTGGGCAGCGGGGTTGATTCCCATCATCTGCGGCTTGTTCTATTTCGTCATCTTCTACGCGGCCGGCGGCGTGCTGACGCTGCTCATCGCCACGGAAGAAAACACGCGCGCCACGGCCCTGGGCCTCTCCAGCCTGCGCGCGCCCGCGCCGCCCCCGGCTGCCGCCAAACTACCTTCGGCCGATTAGCCAATCACCGTCATCAGACCCCTTCGCGCCAGCCTGGCGCGGAGGGGTCGCCATCAAGGCCGCTCATGAAACCCCTTCCGCCGACGTCTAGCAGCACCCAGGGTCAGTCAATTCAACCAACCCAGCCGTCGCGCACCCCGGCCGACGGACATCAATTTCTGCTCGAACTGAGCGAGTTGTGGGCGGCGCCTGACGATGCGCATGACGCGCGCATGGCCGGGCTGCGTCGCGTGCAGGCCTTTTTCGCGGCCGACGCCATCTGCCTGGCGCTGTACGATCATTTCAGCGGCCGCTTCGATCTCTCCGCGCGCCTGGGGCGCTACGCCTGGCCGGCCGATCTGTGGCTCAAGGTTCTGACCGATGGCCGCGCGCCGGGGCAGAGCGGTCTGCTGGCGCTGCCCGCGGCGGCTGTTGGGCAGCGGCCCATGGGCGTCTTGGCGCTGGCGCGGGCCGCAGCGCCCTTCAGCAGCCGTGAACACCGCCTGCTGCGCCGGGTTGGCGCGCTGCTGGCGCGCGCCTACGAGGCCCGACGTCTGCGCATGCTCGTGGACGTGATGGAGGACGCCAACCGCAAAGAGCAGGCGATTACGCTCTATCGCTTCTTGTTGGACGAACTGCCGCGTTTCATTAAATGTGATCACAGCGCCGCGCTCATCGTTCTCGATCGCGAGAACAACCGCCTCATCGTGCGCCATGAACGGTTCACCGAGGGCGTCGAACCAGCTCGCCTGCCGCTCCCGCGTGAGATGAGCCTGGCGCCGGGCCTGGCCCAGAGCCTTACCGACGCCCACCTGGCGCGTGCGGATGCGCAGCGCTACTATGCCTTTCACCGCGCCAGCCCTGGCGCGGCCTGGCAGGGACAAACCGCGCCCTGGCTGGCGTCGGCCCTTGCCTGCGGCGAGATGCCCTGGCGCAGGGGAACCAAGGGGGACACGGCGGAGCCGAGCGCGGACGGAGAAGAGACGCCTGCCGGGCCGCCTTCACAGGAGGGCAGCCTTCTGGCCGTGCCCCTGGTCTACAACGAAACGGTGTGGGGATTGCTCAAGCTGTCCACGCCGCGCTGTGGGCCGCCGCAGTTGCCGGCGTCTGATCAGCAGATTGTGCAGAGTTTTGCCAGCCGCCTGGCTCTGACGCTCTATGAGTCTGATCGCTACTATCGCCGCCAGCTTGAAATGGAAGCCGTGCGCGCCATTGGCGAGACGACCACGCACCCCGTGTCGCTCGAAGCGGTGTGCCAGACCACGCTCGACGCTGCGCTGAAAACCCTGAATTTGAACGTCGGGCGGGTGCAGACGCGGCTGCGCCTGATGAACGGACAGCCAGTGCAAGTGAGCAGCATCCGCGGGCGTGACGTGATCGTGCAGCCGTTTGCCGATCTCGAAGCGGAGGTTTGGCGCCGGGCAGAGCCTGGCTTGTTCAACAACCTGGCGGCGCCGCCCGGCGCGCCGGTGGGCAGCCGCGTCATGCGCGCAGCCCTCATCGTCCCCATCCAGTACGAGCACACCGTCATCGGCCTGATCAGTGTGCAATCGTCCCTCGCGGAGCGCTTTCGCCAGACCGACCTTGATTTTCTGCACACGGTCGCGCACGAAGCCGCGCTGGCGCTCAAAACCGCGCAGTTGTATGAGCAGGTGCGGCAGCAAGCGGAGGAGCGCCAGGCGCGGCTTGCTTTGCTGCATGAACTGAGCCGGTCGCTCAACCGCCAACTCGATCTGCAGACCATCTTGCGCCGCGCGGTTGCCACCTCGCGCGCGCGTCTGCACGCGGAAACCGCCTCGATCTTCCTGCTCAAAGGCGATGTTTTGCAGCGGCAGTGCAGCGATGGCCAGGACGATGCGCTTTTTGCTGACGAAACGTATCGCGTGGGCGAGGGCTTGACCGGTCTGGCGCGCGGCCCATCCATCCGGCTGTCCACTGCGACATGCCCCTATCGTGCGCGGTCTGGCAGCGAGCCGGCGCCGAGTCGCGGTCAGCATGAGATGGGGCCGGCGCTCGATCCGGGGGCCGTTGTGCAGCGCGGTCAGGCTGTGGTGTGCAATCACGTGAGCGACTGCCCGCTCGTGATCGAGGCCCATCGCCAGCGTTACCAACAGATCTTGCCCAGCGGCCACGTGCAGCACTTGATTGCCGTGCCGCTCGATGACGCCTATCACACGTTTGGCGTGCTGCGCGTGCTCAATAAGCTGACGCCAGAACGCGCGCTGGATGCGGCCGGCTTCAGCGATGATGATCGCGACCTGCTCTCCACGATTGCCAGCCAGGTCGCCACTGCGATTTCCAACCTGCGTCAGACCCAGCGCCTCACCAGCATCTTCGAGGTCAATGAACTGATCAGCCAGGCCCCCGACCGCGGCCAGATTGGCGATCGCATTGCCGAAATCATGACGGGGTCGTTGGGGTACAGCACGTGCACCCTGCACCTGCTGCAAGGCAACCGGCTGTCGCTGATTGCGGCGCGCGCGGGGCAGCCGATTGGCGGCTCCGCTTTGGAGATTGGCCTGGACGAAGGGGTGGTTGGACGGGTGGCGCGCGAGAATGTCTACCGATACGTGCCTGACATTGCCGCTGAGCCAGATTTCAAGTACAAAGCGTGGGCCGCGCAGCATGGCCTGGTTTCCATGCTGTGCGTTCCGCTGCGCGTGGGAGACCGCGTCTTTGGCACCTTGTCGGTCTACACCACCTATCGCTATGAGTTCAACGAAGACGAAGTGCGCGGCCTGCACACCTTTGCCACCCAGGCTGCGATGGCCATGGACAATGCGCAGCGGCAGCAGCAGCTGCTGCAGGCAAACGAGGTGCGCACCGCCGAGCTGCACAAGGCAACGCATGAACTGCGTTCGCCGCTCGCCCAGGCCAAGAACATCACCGCCAGCCTGCTGGCGGGCAAGCTAGGCCCGCTGAGCAAAAAGCAGCAAGATCGTGCGGAAAAACTGGCGGGCTACCTTGAGCGCCAGCAGCGCCAGATTGACAAACTGCTGCTCTTCAGCCGGCTGGAGGCGGGCGACGACCATCCGGGCATCTCGTTCGATCCCAGGCGGCTGACGGTGCGAACGCTCTTGCGCCAGGCGCAGCGGCGGGCGGCCGCGCCCGCGCAGCGCAAGAAACTGCAGCTCACCATCAAGCGGTTTGCCAACGCCAGCCTGGCCGTGTGGGGGGATCAGTACACCCTGGAGCAGGTGCTGGATAACCTGATCGAAAACGCCATCAAATTCACTCCTGCGGGCGGCGCGATCACCCTGGGGTGCGATACGTGGAAGGATCGCATTCGCATCACGATCAGCGACACCGGCGTCGGCATTCCAGAGGAACTGCGCCAGCGTGTGTTCGAGAAGTATTTCCAAATCACGAACACGCGTCGGGATCAAACCACGGGGCTTGGCCTGGGCCTGGCGATTTGCCAGGAGATTGTGCAGCGGCATGGCGGCGAGATCGAAATCCACGACACGCCGGGCGGCGGCGCGACATTCATGATTTTTTTGCCGGGGAATTAAGGAGCGAACATCATGCAGGGCGCACGGTTATTGGTGATAGATGACGAACCGGGTAATCGCGAGAGCCTGGCCGACTGGTTTACACCGCTGGGGTATCAGGTCAGCGAGGCGACCGGCGGTGCAGAGGGGATTAGCCTGGCGCAGGCGCAGCGGCCTGACGCCATTGTCCTGGACATCCTGATGCCGGGCATGAACGGCTTTGCGGTGATCCGCGCGCTGCGCGATCATGAAGCCACGCGTGACATTCCGATCGTGGTGTGGTCGGTGACCAGTGAAGACGTGAGCAATCGTGTGCA
>JBGAVB010000198.1:0-5490 GCA_044228345.1 Anaerolineae bacterium
GGCGAGCCAGTTGGCGCAGCGTTTTGCGCAGAGCGGCTCACTCGATCCCCAAGCGTCGTCCTACGGCGCCCTGCCGTTGTACCTGTTGGCGGCGAGCACCGCGCTGGCGGACCAGGCGCTGGCCTGGCTCAAGACGCTGGTTGCGGTTCCGTTCGATTCTGCGCCCATGCTCTACATCGGACGTTTGTTGGCGGCTCTCTCCAGCACGGCGACTGTCGGCTTAAGCATGGCGCTCGCCGGCCGGCTGTATCGTCATCCGGCGAACGAGGCTGCTGGCCGCCGGGCGGCGCTGTGGAGCGGCCTGCTGCTGGCGATTTGTCTGCTGCCGGTGCGCGAGGCGCATTTTGGCACGGTGGATTCGCTGCTGGTTGCGCTCATGATGTTGGTGCTGCTGCTCGGTGAACGGCTGGCGCGGCGCGGCGCCTGGCGCGACTATGCGTGGACCGGCGTCACCGTGGCATTGGCCATGTCCGTTAAAATCGGCGCCGGGCTTCTGGCCGCGCCGATGCTGGCGGCGCACCTGGCGCAGATTCGCCGCCCGCTCAATCGGCCTGCCCATTGGAAATTGCCTCAACTGCTCGTGTGCGGCCTGGTGGCGGTGGGCCTCTGGCTGGCGCTCAACCCCTACGCCTTGCTCAACCCGGCCGTCTACTTCGATCTGGATCGTAACGACAGCGTGCGCACCCAAAGCCTGGTCGTGGCCGGCGCCTTGCCCGTGCTCTACACCGCGCAATTCGACGGCACACCGCGCTTTCTGTACGCGCTGACCAACTGGCTGCGCTTCGGATTCGGTCTGCCGCTCACAGGGCTGAGCCTGGCCGCCGTCGGCGGCGGGTTTTGGCGGCTGTGGCAAGCGCGACGCAGGCGGCCCGCCGTAGAGAAATCTCACGGGATCGCCCCCACGGAATCAGAGCGCCTACCTGCCTGGTTTGCCGACGCTTATCTCCTGGCCTGGGTGCTGGCCTATTTTGTCGTGGCCGGCGGCGCGTATGCCAAGTTCATACGCTACGCGCTGCCCCTCGCGCCGCCTTTGTGCATCCTGGGCGGGCGCCTGCTGGCCGACTTGTGGGCTGGATGGCGGCCCCGGGCGCCGAAACTGAGTTGGCAGACGATCGGCGGCCCCGTGCTGGCGCTGATCATCGCAGGCGCGGGGCTGCTGCACACCCTGGCTTACATACAGATCTATCGCCAACCTGATAGTCGTCTGCAGGCGGTCCACTGGATTCGGCAGCACGCGCCGGCCGGCGCCTCTATCCTGGTGGAAAAAGATGAAGGGCTGCTGCTGCACAAAGCAGAGAGCGAATATGGTTTGACTGGATACGACTGGCGGGTCTGGAACCCCTACGAGATTGACGGCGTAACCAGCGTGCGTTACCTGGCGCCGGTCGTGTCGCCAGGACAAACCGCCGCCTACCTGGACCGCTTGTTGACAACCGATTATGTCATCGTGGGCAACAGCTGGGCCGAGCGCTTCACGGCCGCGGCAGCGCGCTTTCCGGCGCAAGCAGCCTTCTATCGCCGCCTGTTCGCCGGTGAAACCGGGTATCGCCTCGTCAAAACCTTCCGCATCATCCCGCAGCTTGACCCCTTCGCCTGGGACGACAGCGGCGCGGAGCTCACCTTTCGCCTCTTCGATCACCCGGCCGTTTTCATCTTTGCGGCCGCGGGGGTGGGAGAGCAGAAGTGAGTTGGCCGCGTGAAAGTGGGAGATCGGAGATCGGAGATTGAGTGGGCCGCGTGGGAGGGGGAGTGTAGGATGATGGCGTTGGGATTTTGGTCTTGTGATTTTGGTCATGGTATACTGCATGCGGGAATGGACTTCACTTTTCCGCCTGCGGAAACAGGCGCAAGGCGCGCCCGCTTGCCATACGAAATGGTTGCCAAGCCTGGCCTCCAAGCAAGATAACATCATGCCCTGGCCGATCACAACAACATCATTATCGCCGCCGCCAATCAAGAGAAGATCATTGCCATGGCCGATCAAGACAACATCATAGCCGCCGCCAATCAAGACAACATCATAACCAACGCGTTTTCGGAGAAGATGGCCGCGCGGCGCGCGCGCGCCGACATCGAAGCCGCGCTGCTCGCTCTTAGCACGGCGCATGGCGAGCTTGATCTGCGCACCCGCGCCCGCGCCATTGCCCGCATGGGCGACCAGGTGCTGCCCGTGCTGCTGACCATGCTGGGCACGACCGATCCCCAGATTCGCGGCGGCCTGGGACAGGTGGCAGCGTCACTCCATGCAGCCGGTGCGCCGGTGATCGAGTCCATGCGCGCGGCGGCCCAGGATAACCGCAGTCCCGACCAGGTGCGCATCACGGCGATCACCATCCTGGAGCGGTTCTTGGGGCAAGCGCCTGATGAAACCCTCTACGCTACGCTCTCTGACCCGCGCGCCATCATGCTCAATTCGGTGCGTGAAATGTTAGTGGCCGCGCAGCAGTCAGAATATGTCTACATCGAATACGTGCAGCAGCTCGAGTCGCAGCCGCTAGAAGTCGTGCTCGATCTGATCAACAGCCTCGATGCCATCGAACCCGAAGGACGCCTGGTGCTTCTGCGCCTGCTGGCCCAAGACAGTCGGGATGTCGTGGCGGCGCAGGCCGTCAACGCGCTGGGGCGCATCCGGATGCCCGCGGCCGTCGTGGGCCTGCGATGCCTCTTGCCGACGGTGTCGCCCGCGACACGCGCGCTGGTTGATCGAAACCTGCGCAAATTGGCCCTGGCTGGTGTGAACGCTGAGCCGCCGCCGCCGCCAGAACGCGGCTGGCGCGCGCTGGTCAGCGGCGTTGACGGCGATGGCTATCGCGCCGTTTGGTTTGTGGCCCCGACGCGCGCGCCGGTCATCAGCCTCTACAAGCCTGGCGAAGTGACCTTCCTGGGCGTGCTGCTTGGCGACGCGGCCGGCATCCGCCTTTCCTTTGCCAACGCCAGCCTGCCCGAGGTGCGCATTCCTGGGCCGCACCTGGCCGGCACCTTCTGCGAATTGCTCATTCCCCACAGCGACCAGCCCCTGCGTCTGCTCGAAGCCCCCTTCGACTATGGCCGCAGCCTGGTGGCGGCCGCGGTCCAGCTCAATTACGAACACCAGGCCCCCGTCGCCCACGAATTCCGACTGCTCAACCCGTTGATCTGGCAGTTTGGCGAGCCTAAGGCGCCCCCGTTGCCTGATCTGCCCCCCTTGGCTGGCGACCTGGCGATCGCCAATCTACGCCAACAGTCGCGGGCGCTGCTCGATCATCGAGCCTTCAGTTCCTGGTTTGTTCACTCCGAAGCTGCGTATGACCTGGCCGAGCGCCTGCTGGATAGCCGCCGGCCGGCCTTTCCCACGGTTGATATGCTCGTGCAAGAGTTGGTCACACGCGACTTCAGCCCCACCAGCCTGATCGCTTACCGTCGCCGCCTGCTGGCGATGGTGCCCTGGTTGGCATTCGCCGGCGATTTGAGCACGGCTGCACTGGCGCGTCACCTGGCGGCCAGCCTGCAAGCGCCGGCCGATCTCAGCCACCCCTTCCTGCTGGAGCTGGCGCGCGCCGGCGTGGAACGCGCGGTCAGCAACTTGCGCTGGGGTTACGATCTGCGCACCAGCCCCGCGTCTCGTTGACGCAAGCCGCGGGTCTCCCTGGGGCTGAGATCGGAGATTCGAGACCGGAGACCGGAGATTGAAGAGCGCGTGGGGCATGAGATGGAATTTGGGTTTTGATTGCGCGGGCTGCCAGCTTGTGCTATACTTTTTCTGTTCCGTCTGCGGATCGAGGTTGAGGCATCCTGTCCCTGCCTCGCGCCCCCGCAGGCTGCTCCCCGTTGCATGAGCCAATCGTGACTGGATCGGCCGCTCGTTTCGATCACCTGTTTGCAATTCGGATGAGGAGGATGTAATGCCATTCGTTAGACGCTCGTTCAATTGGGCGTGGCGGGCGCTGTTCCTCGAACAAGACGTGTACGAGGACATGCGCGATGATGATAACCCATTCGTCGAAGGCCTATTCATTGTCGTCATCATCAGCGTCGCCGTCGCCCTGGTAGGCCTGGTGGGCACCGCGCTCGCGCGGACGGCCACGCCAGACCTGCAAGCGATGAAGCAGACCGTACTGGACGGTTTGCGTAACATGCCGTGGTTTGGTCAAATGGTGCAGGCTGGCGGACAGCAGGCGCTCGACATGTTCAATCGGTTCTATGACCTGGGCTGGCAGATCTTCCCGCGCCTGGCTGGCTACCCCGATGTCGGCAACGCGGCGCTGAACATTGTGCTCTTCCCAGTCGAGATGATTCTGCTGTGGCTGATTTGGGGCGTCGTCGCCCATTTCGCCGCGCGGCTGCTGGGCGGCAAGGGCACGCTGACCCAGACCCTGGGCGCCACCGCCCTGGCCGAAGCGCCGCAGCTCTTGAGCCTGGTCACCGTGATTCCGTTCGTGGTGGTGGGGGGCGTCATCGGCACCTGGCAGATGCTCTGTCGCTACACCGCGTTGAAAACGGTGCACGGGTTGAGCTGGCAGCGCGCCGTGGCAGCGACGCTGCTGCCCGGTATTCTCTTTGGCGTCGTCATCATCGTGCTCGGCTTCGTCTTCAGCACGTTGATCGCTGGCCTGGTGGCCGGAGGGATAGCACAATGACAACCGATCTCAACAGCGTCAGCGACCGCGACTTTCGTAATGCCAAATGGGGCGCGCTGCTCGGCGATATCCTGACGCTTAAAACCAGCGCATTCTTGCGCTTCCGTGATAGTGTGGATGGCATGCGCTACGCCATTGGCTTGCTCATCGTGGTCACCCTGATCGCTGGCAGCCTCAGCTTCTTGTGGCAGATCGTGCGCAACCCAGTCGCTGATATGCAGACTGTGCGCGACAGCTTGAACCAGGCGCTCGATCAAATGCAGAACGCCGGCAATATCCCGCCGGAAGTATTGGCGATGGTGCGCCAGCAATTCGAGAGCGGGATTGGCATCGCCGAAGGAATCATGGGCCTGCCGACCACGCTGCCGCGACCTGTGGGCCGCTTCCTGGAAGCCCTGGGGCATTGGCTCTCGTCCCCGTTTGTGCGTCTCGGCGCCTGGCTCAGCTACGGCATCTGGGTGCTGCTCCTGGCGCGGCTGCTGTTGGGGGCCAAAGGCAGCCTGCGCGACTTTCTGACGACTACGCCGCTCTACAGCGTCCCTCAACTGCTGACGTTCCTGGCGCCTGTACCCTGCCTGGGCGGCTTGCTGGGGATCGTCGCCGCAGTTTGGGGTTGGCTGATTTACACCAAAGCCACGGCTGTCAGCCTGGGGTGGGTGCAGCAGCGCGTCGGCGCCGATGGCCTGGTCATGGGCGAGGAGACGCAGTGGGGCCGCGCGCTCGTGGCAGTGTTGCTGCCCGCGGTCTTGCTCTCCCTCCTCCTGCTGTTCGTGATTCTCGGCCTCTTCATTCTTGGCGCCCTGACCAACAGCGGCAATCGTTAAGGAATTGGAAACCCGGTGTTCGGTCTAAGCCGGGTTTCCAAACAAAAAAC
>JBGAVB010000199.1:0-5450 GCA_044228345.1 Anaerolineae bacterium
CCATCAGCAGCTCCAGGTCGTTGCTGAAAAAGAGGCTGCCCAGGGCAATGCTGAACGCGCTAAAGAGTAAAATGACAGCCGCCGCCGTCAAGATCAGCCCTGGGATAAGCGGCTCCAGCCCTGCGCCCAGAAAACGGCGCACAACCGCCGCGCTGCCCCAGCCAATCAAGCCGGAGAAGCCGCCCACGGTCGCAGTGAGCCAGAGGACGCCGATCAGGTAGAAGAATTTGCGCCAACGCGTGCGTTTACGCCAGTTGTTCCAGTTCAACTGCCAGCGCAGTCGCAGCAGCAGTACGGTGTCAGCAATCATCTTTTCTCTTCTTGTGCCCTGTGCGCGTTACGAGAGCACAGCCGCCAGTTCCTCGTAATCCGCGCCGCCGGTCAGGTCGAGGAAGATGTCCTCCAGGGAGCCGCTGGCGCCGCCCGCGCGCAGCTCCTCCATCGTGCCCACGGCGATGATTTCGCCCTTGTTGATGATGGCAACTCGATCACACATGCGTTCGGCAATTTCCAGGATGTGCGTCGAGAAAAAGACGGCGTTGCCGCGGTCGGCGATTTGCCGCAGCAGGGCCTTGATCAACCGCGCCGACTTGGGATCCAGCCCCACGGTCGGCTCATCCAGGAAGAGCACCTGCGGGTTGTGGACGAGCGCGCCAGCCAGGGCCATCTTTTGCTGCATGCCGTGGCTGTAGCCTTCGAGTAAATCGCCCGCGGCCTCTTCCAGGTCGAAGAGCTTGAGCAGCTCCGCGGCGCGCGTCTCTAACTGCGCCGATGGCACCCGGTAGAGGCGGCCCATGAAGCGCAGAAACTCCCAGGCGTTGAGCTTGCCATACAGGTTGGGCGTGTCGGGCACGTAGCCAATGCACGATTTGGCCTGGATGGGCTGGGCCTGGATGTTGTAGCCGCAGATGCGCGCCGTGCCCGCGGTCGGGGTCAAGAGGCCGGTCAGCATTTTGATCGTGGTGGTCTTGCCCGCGCCATTCGGCCCCAGGAAGCCCATGATCTCGCCTTCACGCACTTGCAGATTAACGCCTTTGACCGCTTCCAACGGCCCGTACGTTTTGCGCAGGCCAATCGCCTCCACCGCGATTCCCGCGCTGTCGGGTAGGGGAGCAGAGGCGCCATTCGTGTGTGTGGTTGCTGCGAATGTCATGGCCGGATCGAATCCCAACATGTCATCTCAATATCACCTTCTGACCGCGCCGGCCAGACAACCGGCGGCTAACGCAGCTGCGCGTAGGTCGTGCTCAAGGCCAGGCCGATGAAAATCAGCGTGACCAGGCTGAAGAGGGGGAAGATGCCGGTAAACAAGAAAACGGTTGCGTTGCCCACGAGTACGCCCAGCAAAATGCCGCCGAAAGCGACCGCCCACAGGTAGCGGCCGCGTCGGCGATTGATGGCGCGGCGAATCAACCCGGCCAGGGCGCTGCCGGCGGCCGTTCCGATCAAGACGGCAATCCACAGGCCAAAAAAGCCCATGCCCCCGAGCAGAAGTCCAGCCAGGGGTGAAGCAATGGCGCACACGATGAAGCCGACGCCAAACGCAATCGGATAGTCGAGCGATTCCGCGTTGAAGTAGACCGCCTGCTGTCCCGCGATGCACTCCTTGCAGCGGTATCCCACATCGGTCAGCCGCACACAGTTTACGCACATGGGGCGGTTGCACTTGTTGCAACGCAGCATGGTTTCCACGCGGGGATGGTTGGTGCAGAAGATGCGTTCTTCTGCGTCCGCCTCGACGGCCGCGGGCGCGCTCTGAGAGCCGGCTGCGGCCGCGACGGGCGCCAGGCGTTGATTGGCCTGTGCAATCAAGCGGCCCAGGCCGGCATCGGGAGGCGGCTCCTCAACCAGCGTATCGCGCTTGACAGGAATTTGGCTGCGCCGGCGCAAGAGGTCTATGCCGGCCAGCGCTTCGGCATTGGCCGGGTCAAGGCGCAGCGCCTGCATGAAGCAGGCGCGCTTGTCCTCGGCGCTGTTGACCACCCCAGCCAGCCCCAGCCACGCTTCCACGCTGCCTGGCGCCTCGCCAATGGTCTCTTCGTACAACCGGCGCGCCTGTTCTGCCTCTCCCACCCGCGCCGCGGCCGAAGCACGCGCCAATTTCTCTGCCACTGTCTCCATCTGTCATGTCGCCTTTTGTGATATGCCTGGTTACGATTCAGTTTCTAGCCCGTTACTGCCCATCTTGTCGCAGTCTGTACTTTTTCCTGTGCACCTACACATTCCACTTTAACCGATCCAGCAGCGTCTTGTAGAAATAGCTGCGCGCCCGCAGGCGGATGAAACGCGCCACATTGGGGCTGGAGGTGACCATGACGATGTCCCCGTTACGCAGGTCAATCTCGAACTGCCCATCTACCGTTAGAATGGCCTGGTGATCGGTGAAAACCTGCATGTTGACCGTCGCGCCCTGCGCCATCACAATTGGCCGATCGAAGCTAAGATGGGGGGCGATGGGCACAAGCAGGATGTTCTTCAATTCCGGGGGCAGAATCGGTCCGCCGGCGGCGAGGGCGTAGCCGGTGCAGCCGGTGGCCGTAGCCACGATCAGGCCGTCGGCGGCAAAGGTCGTGACGTAACCCTCATCGAGCGAGGTGGCGATGCGCACGATGCGCGCCAGGCTGCCGCGGCTGACCACGGCGTCGTTCAGCGCTTCGTAGTGATGATCGTGCGGGTTGTCGTTAGCGTCGTGTTTGACCGAGACATCGAGCATCATGCGTTCTTCAACCCAGTAGCTGCCGGCCAGCAGCTGCTCTATCGGCTCGTTCCACTGCTCAGGCTGAATTTCGGCCAGAAAACCGAGGCGTCCCAACTTGACGCCGATCATGGGCACGTGGAAGCGCGCACCTAAGCGCGCGGCGCGCAGCATGGTGCCGTCGCCGCCCAGGGTGACGAGCAGATCGAGCTCCTGCACATGAGCGCTGATTTCTTGTTCTTCCCAGGCCGAAAAGAGCGACGGTTGGCACCCCTGGCGCTGCAGCACACCGGCGATTTGCTCGGCCAGCGGAAGCGCCTCCGGTTTCTTGGGGTGATGCAAGATGCCGATGCGTTGGAAGGATGGATTCGTGACTGCGTGGTTTGCCATGAGTGGTATTGTATCAGACACGTCATGGGGGGTCAAGCGGAAATGCTGAACACGGAACGCTACATGTTGAATGGCGTCCATTGCCTGCGAAGACGCCAGGAAAGCAGTCGGTCTGCGATTCAGCTGGCAGCGTTCCTCATTCAGCGTTGATGAAACGCGTCTGCCACGCCGCGCCAATAGGCGTCCTGCTGTCCGGGGACAAACGGCACGTAGTAATTGATGCGGTCGAGCAGGCCGGCATAGCGCTGCTGAATCCGGCCGGCTAGCTCGTCCGGCGCGCCGCTCACCGCGAAGACATCCAGCATCTCATCCGTCACCAGCGCGGCCATTTCCTGCCACTGCTGGCGCGCAGCCAGCATCCCCAACTTCTCGGCGGTGTCCAGCCAGCCGTGTATTTCCATCACGCCGTGGTAACTGGGCGTAGACGCATAGAAGGCAATCTGCGCGCGCGTCGCCTGGCGCGAGGCGGCCATCGTCTCAGCATCCGGGCCGGTAATGACAAAGATCGAGCTGGAGAGGCTGATGTCGCGGCGCGCCCGTCCGCTCCGCTCCAGGCCGATGGCGATGTTGGGCAGCGTGACCTCTTGCAGGTACTTGACGGTGTGAAACGGATGGACATGAAAACCTTCGCACAGCTCACCCGCCAGTTGACACAACCCCTTGTTGACGCCGGCAATGTAAATCGGGATGCGGGGATGCTCGATGGGGCCGGGATTGAAGAAGGGCGACATCAAGGTCAGCTTATAGTATTCGCCCCGAAAATTGAGGCGCGCGCCCGTCTGCCAGCAGTTCCATAGCGCGCGCATGCCCAGGATCATCTCACGCAGCCGCGCCGTGGGTGAATCCCAGGTCATCCCGAAGCGGCGCTCGATGTGCGCTTTGACCTGCGTGCCCAGCCCCAGGATGAAGCGCCCGTGCGACAGCGCCTGCAAATCCCACGCGGTGTAGGCCAGCTCCGCAGGGCTGCGCGAAAATGCGACTGCGATGGCCGTTCCCAGTTCGATGCGCTGCGTGTGCTCAGCCGCCAGGACCAGCGGCAAGAAGGCGTCGTGCTGCGTCTCGGCTGTCCACAGGCCGTCGAAACCCAGGTCTTCGGCGGTGCGCGCCGCCGCGCCTGCGTCCTGCAAACCATGCTCGTACGACAGAACCACATCTATTTTCATCGCTTCCCTCTCTGCGTTGCGTTTATTTCAAGGCCGCCAGGCGCTGCTGAACCTGCACGTTGTCCGGCTCCAGGGCCAGGGCAGCCTGCAAGGAGCGCCGCGCGCCGGCGGTGTCGCCCTGGCCTTGTTGGGCCTCGGCCAGCAGCACGTAGGCCAGGGTGTAGGTGGGGTCAATGTGGGTTGCCAACTGCAAGTCGGACAACGCCTCCGACGAGAGGTTGGCGCGCGCGTGAAACGTCCCCCGATTGACCGCCATGATGGCATGGGCGCGGCGAATCTTGCGCGCCGGCTCATCCAGGAAGCGCCCGGCGGCCGCGGCTTCCAGGAATGCCGTCACGTTCCAGGTCAGCGGCGCCAGGGCTGGCGGCTGCGTGGGCGCCTGGGGCAGTATGCGCAAGAGGATCCCGCCCGGCAGCGCCTGGCTGCTCAGGTCAACACCGAACTGGCGCAAATGCCCGAGGGCATCGGGTGTGGCGTAAACGGGGCGCGTGGCTAATGCGGACGCCATCAGCGCCCGCCACAGCGCCGTGTAACGCTGCTCGATCTCTGTATCGCCGGCTGCCAGTTGATCGGACTCGAACTGGCGCAGCTTAGCCAGAAAGGCTTCATGTTCAGCGGCCACGGGGGCCAACAACGCCGGCTGTGTCAGTTCGATCTGGCGGTGATACCAGGGCCGATTTTGGAAGAGCAGCACATCCACCACGGCCACATCGGGACGCTCCTGGTTCACAAATTGCAGGGTCAACAGCGGCGCGACCAACTGCCAGTCGCCGGTCAGGATCAAGGCATTGGGCTTAGCCTCGTCCAGAGCGTTCTGCGCATAGGTTGTGGGGTAGGTGTAATGGCGATGATCGTCCTCGCGCGCATTCCAGACCAGGGCCAGCAGAGGCAAGAACAGCAGGGCGAACGGTAGGGCGCGGCGCCAGGCGGCCGGCGGCGCCGTCGTCAGGGCGGCGCGTGCTGCATCGGACGCCGCCGGACGCGCATCGGTGTTCCGTCCCACGCGCGCGGATGCGGGGCGGCTGGTCTTGGAGCGATTTGGGACAACCGCGGCGCGGTCGCCTGGGCGCAGGTGCGCGGCGTCGCTGTCTTTTACCGCGGCGGCGGCTGTTCCCGTCGCCCAGGCGCTCAGCCAGCGCCAGGCCGCGGCCAGCCACAGTGTGGACACCAGGAAGGAGGCCAGGTAATAGGCGTCGCGATCG
>JBGAVB010000019.1:0-14700 GCA_044228345.1 Anaerolineae bacterium
AGGGAACGGGCGGCGTGCTGCCCTGCGTGTCGAGCGCGTAGAGGCGCGTGCCGTTTTCTTCATGTAAAAGCGTCAGGCGGTCAGCCACGGCGGCTAGGAAGGCATCCAGGTTCGCGGCCACTTCGTTGCCCTGGGGATAGAAGAACTGGCTGCCATCCGGCAGCACGAGCAGATGCGTGATGCCCAATTCGTGCAGCCGCGCCAGGAAGCGCTGCGCGTCCGTCAGCGTGCCAAAATCGAGCAGCCCCTGGAAAGCCGGGTCAACCGGCGCCTGGTCGCGCGCCAGGAATGAACCGCGCAGCGACCAATTCAGCACACGTGCGTTGGTCGGAAGATGTTGGTTGGCCCAGGCCATGGTTGCGTATTCGGGCAGGCCCCGGCTCAAGGCGGCGCTTTCGCTTTCCAGCCCCAGCACCACCCGCGGCGCGTCGAGCCGCGCCGAGGCGGCATGGGCCAGACCCAGCAGCGTGACGAAGACCAATAAGATCGCCGCGGCGTTGCGCGCCCAGCCGCGGCCGCGCGTCAGCAGCGGCCAGGTGCACGCGGCCGCGACGATTGCGCCCACGGCCTGGGCTATGACAAAGAAGCGCGGCATGGGAAAGAGAACGGCCTGCACAACCGTCAGCAGCGCGCCGGCTGCCAGCAACCAGAACAGCGCACGTCGCTTGTCGCCGAACTCCCTAGCCAACAGCCGCAGCAGAGTCAATGGCCAGGCCAGGCTGAGCCAGATGCCGCTGGCGTACAGGGCGACCAACTGCAGGGCCACCCCCAGGCTGGCTGCGCTGCGCACGCGGCCAACGCCAACATAAGCAAAGTGGGCGCGGTGCAGAAGATCAGCGCAGCGGTTCCAGGTTGTCTCGGCAAACCAACGGTAGCCAAAGGGGATAATCGGATCGCCGCCCAGCGCCCAGGCGCGCACCAGCCAGGGCAGCGAGGGCAGCGCGGCAACGAGGATGACGGCCGCCAGCAGCCGCCCGCGGCCGTCCGCGGCCGGTCGCCAGAATAAACGCGCCAGGGTTGTCAGCCCAAACAGCGCCAGGTAAGGCCAGCCCAAGAGTTTGGTTCCGGCCGCCAGGCCCGCGCTCAGCGCCGCGATGAGCAGCCAGCCCGGCGCGTCCGTGGCGTGCCAGCGCAGCCAGGCCAGCGCCGCCGCCAACAGGAACAGAGCCAGGGGAATGTCCACATAAGCTGAAGGCGCATAGGTGGCAATGTCCGGCGTGGAGAGGAGAAGCACGACGGCAAGCAGTCCAACCTGGGCGCCAAACCACTGGCGCGCGGCCGCAAAGACGCCCAGGAGCAGCAGCAGCGTCAGACCTAACCCGATCAACTGCGCCAGCTGGTCGCCGGCCAGCGCCAGACCCCACAGATTGAGCATCTCCACATTGCCAGGCCACAGGCTGCGGTAGTGCGCGGGGAAGTAGGCCAGGCTGCCAGCCTGCAAGAACAACCGTGGGATGAAGAGATGGTACCAGGTGGCGTCGAACGCGGCGCTGGGAGCCAGCGCGCCCAGCAGATCAAGCAGGGCAAATGGGGCCAGCGCGAGCACGAGGAGCCGCTGACTGCTGCCGGCGGGCAGCGCGGGGCGCCAGGCGAGCGCCGATTGCACGAGCCAGCGTAGATCGCGCCATGACACCAGCGCCCCCACGATCAGCGCCGCGCCCAAAGTCCAGGCAGACAGCCCGTGCACCAGGCCCAGCGCCAGGGCAGTCAAGATCAGCAGGCCGCAGCCGATAATCCAGGCGAAGAAGAGCGCAGCCGCCGTTTCGTCGGTGGGCAGGCCCAGGCGGCGCATCAGCCAGCGGCCGACCGCGGCCGTCACCGCGGCGAGCACGATCAGCATGAGCAGGCTGAGACCGTTGACGGCTGGCTGGCGCAGAGCCAGGGCCAGCCATCCGACCAGGGCTGCGGCCGCGAGCCAGCGGTCAAAGCGGGCGTTACGCCAGAGGAGCCAGCCGCCCGCCAGCATGAGCAGCAGCGCAAGGATCAAGGCCGCGCCCCATGTCGGGGTCAGACGGTCCAGGTAGCGGAACCAGTCGAAGTAGCCTGGCGTGGCGCTTGAGCTTGGATGATGGACGGCCTGCCAGCCGTGCCAGACAAACCAGGCGCTGCCGACCGTCAGCCAGAGAAGCGCGGTGATGGGCGATGTGAGAAAGCGGAGTTTTTGCATAAAGAAACCGGCGGTGATTATAACACCGCCGGTTTGTAAGCCCAACTTTGCCGGGTCGTTCGGAGATTGAATCGGTGTCTGACTTATTGCGCCGGGAAGAGGGGCGCGCCGCTCCACCAGGCCGACAGGTCGAAGTACGAAATCACCGCCATCAGCGCCAAAAGCCCCACCATGCCGACCAAATGAACCAGCGCTTCGCGCTCAGGCGGGATGCGCTTGCCGCGGCGAAGCGCTTCCAGCAGCACAAACACCAGTCGTCCGCCGTCCAGCGCGGGCAGCGGCAGCAGGTTGATGATGAAGAAGTTGAGACTCAGAAAAGCGGTCAGCTCGATGAGCGGCAAGATGCCCTGACGCGCTAACTCGCCGGTGATGCGGGCGATGCCCACCGGGCCGGCGACGCCGCCCATCGGGGCCGCATCTGGCGCGGGGGCGATCAAGCCGCGGACCAATTGGCCGAGGCCGGTGGTCATCAGGATGACCACCTCGCCGGTGCGCTGTACACCCATGGTGAGGGCCTGGCCGAAGTTGGCGGCTGTGATCAGCGAGCGTTCAATCGCAATACCTGCTGCCCCTTCGCCCGCGGGCGTCTCAGCTGCCGTGCGGGGCGTGATGGTCAGGTTGAGCGTTTGTCCGCCGCGCAGAATGGTGATGGGCAGCGGCCGGCCGCGATTCTGCAAGATGGCCGCGCGCACATCGTCCGTGCTGGTTGGACGAGTATCGCCCACGAGCAGGAACTGATCGCCCACCTGAAGGCCAGCCTGTACGGCGGGCGAACCTGGCGCCACGGCATTGATTTCGACTTTACCCAAGGGATAGGCAACACCCGATGTAAAGACGATGGCGTACAGAATCGGCGCGAGGATCAAGTTCATCAGGGGACCGGCCAGCAGGACGATCGCGCGCTGATAGGGCTTCTTGGAATTCAGGCTGCCCTCGCTGTCGAACCCGCTTTCTTCCCCGGCCATGCGTACAAAGCCGCCCAACGGCAGCCAGTTCAGCGTAAACTTGATGCCTTTGCGCTCGAGGAGCGTCGCCATGCGCGGCGGATACCCAAATCCAAACTCTTCGACCTTCACCTTCATCCAGAGCGCGGCCAGAAAGTGGCCGAGTTCATGCCAAAAAACGAGAATGCCCAGGACTGGTATCACAGCCAGCCAGGCAAGCTTATTGCTCAGTAAACTTAAATCAACCATTTTTACTCCTCATCGCCATAGAACCTGCGGGCGGCGCGAATCTTTCAAGCACACGCCGGCGTTTGTCATGCTGGCACGATGAGCATGATACCGCATGTTACGGACCTTTTCTGTCAGCCAATACGCAGTTCTGCGCAATTTGTTCCTGGCATCGGCTGCCTGATTCGACTTGGGCGCAGGCTAATCAACCAAGCACAGCGCACACGCACGGGCGGCCGCGGTCATGAGCTGGCTCCTGCACGGTTCAGCCTGGTTTGGCGCACCACGACGACCGCCAGGGTGAGGATCGTCAAAGGCACGACGAACAGCAGCATGACCGCGCTGAAGGTCGGCAGGGCATCATGACCGACGGCGTCGAGCACCAGGTAAAGCGTATAGGCGACGTAATATCCGAACAAGAGCGCGCCCTCCCAACGAGCGATGCGATAGCCGCTGAAGAAGATCGGCAAGCAAGCGAACGCCACGGCCAGCATGACAGGCAGATCAAGGCGCAGCGCCGCGGTGGGCACGGCGATGCCTTGCGCGGACGCCAGGCCGCAAGCGCCAAGCACGAACAGTAGATTGAAGATGTTGCTGCCCACGACATTACCCACCGCAATATCGCGCTCGCCGCGCAAACTGGCGATGACCGATGTGGCTACCTCTGGCAGCGACGTACCGGCGGCAATGATGGTCAATCCGATGATCAGTTCGCTGAGGCCGAGGACGCGGGCCAGGGACACCGCGCCTCCCACCAACCAGCGCGCGCCGAGCACCAGCATCACCAGTCCGCCGGCGATGAGGAGCACGTCAACCAGGCGCGAAGATTGGCGTCCGGCGTCAAATTCTTTCTCGTATTCTTGCTGCACGTCAGGCTCGGTATGGCGGCTGGCGCGCACGGTAAAAATCGTGTAAGCGATTCCTCCCAGCAGCAGTAGCAAACCGTCCACGCGACCAATACGACCGTCCAGCGCCATCAGGAACACGGCCGCAGACAACCCGATCATCAAAGGAACGTCCAGCTGGATCAAGCGTTGATGAACAATCAGCGGGGCGATCAACGCCGAGATCCCAAGAATGAAGAGGACGTTGAAGATGTTGCTGCCAACGACGTTGCCCAGGGCAATATCGGCCTCGCCGCCCAGGCTGGCCTGCAGCCCCACAGCCATCTCCGGCGCGCTGGTGCAAAACGCGACCACGGTCAACCCGATGATGATCGGCGAGATGCCGAGGCTGCGCGCCAGCCGCGCCGCGCCGCGCACGAGCACCTCCGCGCCCACAATCAGCAGCGCCAATCCTACAATAAACAACCCCAAAGTTACTGCATCCACGTTGACCTCCTTAGTTCAGTGTATGACGGCATGAAGCGTAGAAAATCACCGCCGCGCCGCTGTCGTTTTGGCCCTTTGCTTCTCGCCTCTTTGATTGCGTCGTGTATAATAGAGCTGAAACCGGCCGGCGCCGCGCCGATCGCGCGCAGGCTGGTCGGCGTGATAACGGCTCATAAAGGACGCGTGAATCATGGAACTGACCACCATTCAGATCGTGAAACCAGAAGTCATCAATGTCATTCTGGGTCAATCGCATTTCATCAAGACTGTCGAGGATATCCACGAAGCCTTGATCAACGCCGTGCCCGGCATTCAATTCGGCCTGGCCTTCTGCGAGGCGTCCGGCAAATGCCTGGTGCGCTGGAGCGGCACCAACCCGGCAATGATCGAGTTGGCGCAGCAGAATGCGCAGGCTCTCGGCGCCGGTCATACCTTCATCTTGTTCCTGGGAGAAGGCTTCTATCCCGTCAACGTGCTGAACGCGCTCAAACAAGTGCCGGAAGTATGCCGCATTTTCTGCGCCACGGCCAATCCAGTTGAAGTGATCGTCGCGCAGACCGCGCAGGGCCGCGGCGTCCTCGGCGTGATTGACGGCGCGTCGCCGCAGGGCATCGAGGGCGATGACGATATCGTCTGGCGCAAAGGCTTCCTGCGCATGATTGGCTACAAGGCGGCCTGACCCGCCATGGCTGACCAGGAACTTGCGCCTTTCAACATCGGCGCGGCCTGCACCGATGCGCAGCTAAATACGTCACGCGCCGGCCAGACCGCGATGATCGTTGAGGATGAAAGCGGCGCCGTCCAAACCGCGACCTACGCCGAGCTGGCGGCCAGCAGCAATCGCTTTGCTCACCTCCTGGCCGCCCTGGGCGTCAGCGCCGGGGCGCGCATCCTGATTCGCCTGCCCAACAGCCTGGACTATCCAACGGTGTTCCTGGGCGCGCTGAAGGCCGGCGCCATTGCGGCGCCGACCTCGCCGCAGTTGACAGCCGATGAGTTGGCCTTCGTGGCCGCAGACGCCGGCGCCAGCGTGTTGGTGACGGACGCGGACTCCTGGGCGCCGTTGGCCGCGCAGCTGCCCGCGCTGCCTGATCTGCGCCATGTGCTGCTGACGGGTGCGGCCGCGCCGGCCGTGGCGTCTGCTGCTGACCGGCAGCGTCCCCAGGCTTACGCTCTGGCCAAACTGCTGGCGGAGCAGCCTGACTCATTCTGCGCGGCGGCCACGCGACCGGACGACCCTGCCTACCTGGTTTACACTTCTGGCACCAGCGGTTACCCCAAGGGGGTGCTGCACGCGCATCGCGCGCTGCTGGGGCATGCGCCGGCCTGGCGCGCCTGGTTTGATTTCCAGGGCCACGATCGCATCCTGCATTCCGGCGCCTTCAACTGGACCTACGTGCTTGGCACGGCCTTGATGGACCCGCTCTACCTGGGGCATACCGTCATCGTCTTTGCCGGTCAAGCGGACGCAGCGCGCTGGCCGCGCCTGATTGCCAGGTTTGAAGCCACGATCTTCATCGGCGTGCCCAGCATCTACCGCCAGATTCTTTCCAAGACGGCGTGCGGCGCGGCGGATGTGCCCACGCTGCGTCACTGCATGTGCGCGGGTGAACATCTTTCGGACGACGTGCTGAACGGTTGGCGCCGGCGCTTCGGTCTTGATATTTACGAAGCCATTGGCATGTCAGAATGTTCTTACTACCTCTCGCAGCCGCGCAGTCGCCCGATTCGACCGGGCGCGGTCGGTTTTCCACAGCCAGGGCACACCGTCAAACTGCTGGATGCTGATCTGAACGAGGTCGCCGTGGGCGAAGAAGGGATGATCTGCATTGCCGAGGATGATCCCGGCCTGTTCTTGCGCTACTGGAAGCAGCCGGCCGAGACAGCGCGCGTGCGCCGGGATGGTTGGTTTCTGACCGGCGACTACGCCCGGCAAGACGCAGACGGCTACATCTGGTTTTTGGGGCGCAAGGATGACATCATCAAGAGCTTTGGCTACCGGGTGTCGCCCTTCGAGGTGGAGCGCGTGCTGAAGGATCACCCGGCTGTGGCGGACTGCGCGGTCGTGGGCGAGGCGGTTGGCCCTGACAAGACGATCATCGCGGCCTATGTCATTCCGGCCGCCGGCCAGCACATTAGCGCGGAGGAGATCATGACCTTCGCCGCCGCTCACCTCGCCCGCTACAAATGCCCGCGCCTGGTTTATTTTGTGCCCGATTTGCCCCGCACCGCGAATGGTAAGGTGCTGCGCCGCGCGCTGCGGCCGTCGTAAGCCGGTTCAGGCGCCTGGCATCGTGAATTCGTGCTGTAAAACCGCCATGGTCAGGACATCATGGTACTGGCCGTTGCGGAAGATGGCCTCGCGCCTGACGCCTTCGTGGCGGAAGCCGGCCTTTTCGTAGCAGCGAATGCCGCGCGGGTTGAAGTCATAGACATCGAGCTCGACGCGGTGCAGGTTTAGCTCGCCAAACGCGTACCGGAGAATGGTGCGCGTGGCGTCCGTGCCGTAACCCTGGCCCCAATAGGCCTTCTCGCCCAGCGCAATGCCAAAGGTGGAATTGCGGTTCCTCCAATCCACACGATGCAGGCCGTTGTTGCCAATGTGAACCCACGCGTCGCCGGCGTGCGCTTCGATGCCAAAGAGATAATCATCGGTGCGGTTCAGCCGATTCTCGAACCAGCGCTCCTCCATCGCCATAGACATCGGTTCGAACATCTGCAGATACTGGCGCACCTCTGGATCATTGAACCAGCGTACGAACGTTGGCAGATCCGTGCGCTCGATGGCCCGCAAGCGGACCCTTTCTCCGTACAACATAGGCGCCTCCTAAAGGTGAATAGTTCTGCAAAGCGCGGCCGCGGCCGCGCCGCTGGCTGGCAGGCGGCTGACGCCGCGGCTGTGGTGTGTGCGCTCAGGCTCAGGGGGGCGCGTCGGCCTGCGCGCGTGGCGGCGGAGGCGCAGGTGAGCGGCGGCCCATGGTGACAAAGCCGGCTGCGCCCATGATCACCGCGACCACCACCATGACGGTAATCAGCCCCAGCCAATCGGCCAGCGCGCCGGCAAAGAGCACGGGAAGCATGGAAAGGGTGCCCGTAATCATGAAGAGGGAGGCGAAGACACGCCCACGCATGCTTTCATCCGTCTCTTCTTGCAGCTGCGTGTAGGCGGGCACGGTAATAAAGGAATTGACCACACCTAGCCCCACCGCCATCACAACCGCGCCGCCTAAAATGATATCGCCGACGAAGTTGGCCGGCGCTGCGGCGCCCCACAGAAGATGCGCCAGGCTGACGCCCCACGTTGGCGACAAGGCTAGGCCGGCCAGGCAGAGCGCGCCGCCCACCATGCTCAGGCTGATCAGGCGTGAAGGGCCGGTGCGGCGCACGACGCGGCCCACCAGCACAATGCCCAACACCATGCCCAGGCTGGCTGGCAGCAGCAGGAAGCTGACGTCCTCCGGGTTGCGACCGAGAACGCGGCTGACAAAGCCTGGGCCTAGCGTGGCGACCACCAGGAGAATGGTTGAGGCGAGCGACAGGTTAATCGTAGCCGCGCGCACGGGCGGATGGTTGGCCATGAACGACCAGCCCTCACGCACGGGCAGCCAGAACTCGCGATAGAAGGTCGCGGCCAAACCATCGGTTGACTCGCGCAGAATGGCGCGCAGGGGACGCTCCTGGCTGCGATCGCCCGATGGCAGGCGCGCCACCAGGATGGTGCACAGACCGTACAAGACCGCAATGAAAAGCCATAAACGCCGCAGACCGAGAAGCGTCACCAGGAGCGGGCCAAGAATCGCCATCCCCACAACCAGCGATGCGTTGTAGGTGGTGGCGAAGAGCGCATTGGCCGACAGGAGTTGGTGACGCGGCACCAACAGTGGAATCGTGGCAGCTTCAGCCGGGCCAAAGAACTGTGACACGGCGGCAAACAGCGCCGTGATCAGAAAAATCCCAGAGAGCAAGACCACCGGCGACCAGTCACGATCGAATAGAAAGTAGCCGATCATCAGCCCCGTGCGCAGGAGGTTGGTGATCCACAGCATGAAAGGCTTGTTGGAGCGATCCACCACCACGCCGGCAAAGGCGCCCACCAGTACAGGCGGGATGACAAAAGATAGGATCGCCAGACTGGTAAACAAAGACCGCTGCGTGACCCGCTCTGTCAGGACAATGACGGCAAAATTGACCATGGACTGCGCCGTCAGTGAGATGGCTTGGGCCGCCCACAGGCGTGAGAAGCCGCGATTACGTAGAACCTGAATTAACGATGCTCGGGATGTACCATGGACTTCTTCCACAACCAATGCCAACGCCTTCTGCTCGCCCGTGCACCCGGCGTCGCCGGGTCAACGGTGGGCAAAGAATTCGGGGATGCTGCCTCCAAAACGCACAGACGCACAGATTTTACCTGAGAACGAACGATTCAGCCAATCGCCAGCGCATCACTGTACGCCGCGGTCGCCATCTCCAATCTGTAAGATTTTATCTGTCGTCTCGCATCTTTCTGTGCTATACCAGGCCCCATGAATTCACCCACACAACCATTTGATGAAGCCCTGTGGGCCGCGCGCTGCCTGGAGTTCCTGCGTCCGCGTCTGGCCGACGCCGACCCCGCGCACGACCTGGAGCACGTACGCCGGGTAGTCGTTGTCGCGCGCCGAATCGCCGCGGCCGAGGGCGCATCCCTGGAGATCGTGCTGCCTGCGGCGTGGCTGCATGACTGCGTTCTGCTGCCCAAGTCGTCGCCGCAGCGCGGCCATGCCTCCACGCTGGCGGCCGCCGCCGCCGGCGAATTCCTACGTGCCAGCGGCTACCCACCAGTCTTGATTCCCGCCATCGAACACGCCATCGCCGCGCACAGTTTTTCTGCGGGTATCGCACCTGCCACCCTGGAAGCAATGGTCGTGCAAGACGCCGACCGCCTCGACGCCATCGGCGCGATCGGCATCGCCCGCTGCCTGCTGTTGGGCGGTTCGCAGCGCAAGCCGCTGTATGACAGCGCGCAGCCCTTCCCAGACCAGCGGCCGCCGGACGATACGACCGCCGTCCTCGATCACTTCTACGTCAAGCTGCTGCGCCTGGGCGATCTCATGCACACGGCTAGCGCGCGCGCCGAAGCTCAGCCGCGCACCGAATTCATGCAGCAGTTCTTGGCCCAGCTGCGCCTGGAGATCCCGCCCTCAGCGTCATGATCGCAGCCCCGCGCGGCCTTTCCGCGGAGCGCCCAATCTGCCAGCAAATTCGTCATTCATATATCTTGACATAGAACAAATGTTCTGATATACTAAGAACACTTGTTCGATTAGGGCAATCGTTGGTTTTGTGCACAGAAGAGAAGATCCTTTTGCCGGCCCTACCAGTGTACCAGGTTCTTGGGTGGGGCCGCGCACCGTCGGACGTGACGGCCCGCCTCCATCAGCGCCCACTTCTGGCAGGAAGCCGGCGACGCACGGAGCGTCCGAGGAGGATCATCCTATGCAGCGCAAACTCGACATGCAGGCAGACCGTATCGAGGCGGTATTGGCCAGCCATAAGGTGGGCGGACGGGTGGCGGGGGGCACCGTCACCGCCCGCTTCGTGCGTTTTGATTTGGTGACGCCCATGGGCACTCGAATCAACCGCGTGGGCGCGCTGGCCGAAGAGATTGCCCTGGCGTTGGGCGCTCGCTCCACGCGCATCTTTCGTGATGGCGACAAGATCAGCATCGAAGTGGCGCGTGAAACCGCCGCGCCGCGTATCGAACTGGTGCCGCTGTGCGCGCGGCTCGCCACCATTCCTCCCATCACCGGCGTCCTGGGCGTTGACGAAGAACAGACGCCTCTCCTTCTGCGCCTGTCGTCGCCCGATGTGACCCATGTCCTGATCGTCGGCACAACCGGCAGCGGCAAGACCGCGCTGGCCCGCGCGCTGCTTTCCTCGCTCGCCATGCACAATCGCCAGGGCGCCTTGCAGATGGTGCTGATTGACCCCAAGGGGCGCGGTTTTGGCCCGCTGGATGGGCTTCCGCACCTGCTGCGGCCGCTCGTGGCTGACAAGAAGGAAGTCCTCAGCGTGCTCAGTGACCTGGTCGCCGAGATGGAGCGGCGTGACGCCATGGCGCGCCAACTGCGGCGCCCGGTGGATTCCCCGCGTCTGATTGTGGCCGTAGATGAGCTGGCCGATCTGGTGCAGGCCGGCGGCAAGGATGTGGAAAGGCTGCTCACGCGCCTGGCGCAGCGCGGGCGCGAGGCAGGCATTCACCTGGTCTGCTGCACGCAGAAGCCAACCAGCACGGCCGTAGGGCCGCTGCTGAAGGCCAATTTCCCCGTGCGCCTGGTGGGCAGCGTCACCAGCCCTGAAGAAGCGAAAATCGCGACTGGCCTGGCCGGCTCTGGCGCGGAAAAACTGACCGGCGCGGGCGATTTCCTGCTCGTGACCAAGGGCCAGACCGTGCGCTTTCAAGCGGCCTGGATTGGCGAGAGCACCCTGGGCCGCCTGGTCGGCGCGCTGCGTGAAGGCGGGCGGCGTTCGCGGCGCTGGAGCCCAACCGAAGCCAGGCAGCTGATCGCGCTTTGACCTGTTCGCTATGACGCGTTGCAGCTTTGAACGTTGATCGTCACGCGTTGCACTGCACAATCACGGGAGGAACGTATGAAGAAGCTCATTCCTTTGACGCTGTTGGTTTTTGCCGGCGTCTTGGCGTACGTCGTCGGCCAGCGGATGAGCACGGAGTCCATGGCCGTCGCGATTGGCGTGGTCGTTGGTGTGGCGGCCAGCATTCCCACCAGCCTGCTGATTGCGTCGCTCATGCGGCGCTCCCTGCCGACCCCGCAAGCGCCGCTGGAGTCGCGTCCGCCCCCGCAAGCGCAGCCGATGATCATTGTCAATCCGGTGGCGCAGCCGGCGCAACTGCACGGCGGCTCCGCCTGGCAAACGCCCAACCAACTCGATGCCGTTGAGTCGCCATCGCTGCTGCCGATGCCCCGGCGCTTCCGCGTCATCGGCGCGGATGTCAACGCGGACGATTGAAGGGCATCAGTTTCGGATGGATGGGCGGCCATACAGGGCCGCCCGTTTGGTGTGCGACTCCAGAGACCACACAGAACGCAAAGAAGCCGCCACTTGGCGCCTGACCTGCCGTTCTGTGTGGTCTCTATGTGTTCTGTGTGATCTCTGTGGTTAAAAGTGCGCTGTCTGTGGATTGACTGCGCTTTGACAAGCGACTGTTTTATGGCATAATCGTTCCGGCACATATATGATTTCTTTCCTGCCTGGCAACACGATGGCAATCGCCTGGCAGTCTGATCAGACACTGCGAGATGGACCAGATGCAGAATTGGCCTCAAGGCACATCACTGATAGCCGTGTGTCACGCCGCTCACACTAGCGCGAGGTGTTGTTTATGCGCATTGCGCTGATGGCGCCAGGAAGTCGCGGGGATGTTGAACCCTATATTGCTTTGGGCAAGGGTTTGCAAAAGGCCGGCCATGTGGTGCGCCTGGTGACCCATCAAAATTTCGACACGCTGGTCAATGCGCATGGCTTGGAGTTTTGGCCCATCGAAGGCAATGTGCAGGATATTGCGCAAAGCGCTGAAATGCGCGGGCTGCTGGAAAAAGGGAACTTTCTTGCCATCATGTCGCTGATGGCAAGAGAAGCCCAACGCGGCGCGCTTGCTTTGGCAGAGGGCGGTCTCGCAGCGTGTCAAGGCATGGATCTGGTGCTCGCAGGCATAGGCGGCCTGTTCGTTGGCCTTTCCCTGGCCGAGAAGCTGCGTCTTCCGTTTCTGCAGGCCTATTACATCCCCTTCACGCCCACGCAAGCCTATCCCAGTTTTCTTTTTCCCAGGCTCCCATCGTGGCTTGGAGGCGCTCTGAATCGCGTGTCTTATCATCTTGCCCGCCAGATTATGTGGCAAGGGTTTCGGTCGGCCGATAGACTGGCGCGAGAGAAAGTGCTCGGCTTGCCCGCAGCCCCGTTTTGGGGGCCTTACAAGACCGACCGCCTACGCCAGAACCCAATTCTCTATGGATTCAGCCCATTTGTCATACCCCCGGCTGCTGATTGGGGCAGGGATACACATGTCACCGGTTACTGGTTCTTAGATCCGGCGGCCGATTGGACCCCGCCTTCTGCCCTGACGACGTTTCTGCAGGCCGGTTCGCCGCCGGTTTATGTCGGGTTTGGCAGCATGAGCAGTCGAAAACCAGAAGAGACCGCGGATCTCGTCTTGCAGGCGCTGGCGCAAACGCAACAGCGGGCCATCATCCTCTCTGGCTGGAGCGGTTTGCATAAGACCGATTTGCCAGACTCCGTCTTGATGCTGGACTCGGTCCCATTTTCCTGGCTTTTTCCACGCGTTGCAGCCGTCGTCCATCACGGCGGCGCGGGAACAACAGCCTACGGTCTCAGGGCTGGGATTCCTTCGGTTGTGGTGCCCTTCTTTGCTGACCAGCCCTTCTGGGGGCAGCGCGTCGCAGACTTAGGGGTTGGGCCAGAACCGATTCCGCGCAAGAAGCTAACGGTTGAACGACTTGCGCAAGCCATTCAGCGGGCTGTGACAGATCAAACGATGCGTCAGCGCGCTGCCAATCTGGGGGCGAAAATCCAAGCCGAAGATGGGATCGCACGCGCCGTGGCGGTTGTGCAGCAAACCGAGATACGCGGGACTACCTACCGCTGAGTCATGGATGTCGCCTTGCCTTTGACAAATGTCAGCTAAAGGCGTATCATGACTGTGCGCGCTCAGGGTTGCTGAGCCGCACCGGATGCCCCGTAGGTCAGCTTCTTCCTTGAATCATCGCACGCCGGCCTCATCCAACCTTCGCTCGCAGTCATGTGTTAAAACTCGTGCCTGTGAGTTGCACACTAAATATCGGTCAAAGACCAGGAGAAAAAGAGACTATGGGAGTTTTCCAATCGCAAAAAACGGTTGCCGTCCATGTGGCGGATTTGGCGCCTGTCGCGCAGGCCGTCGCCAATCATTTTCAGGCGAAGGGCTTTGAGGTCCAGACCCAGAGCAGCGACAAAGGCTGGCATATCAGCATCAGCAAGGCCGACACCTTCAAGGTGGTGATGGGCACCAAGACCGCGCTCAACGTGGAATTGGCGCCCAAGGGCGATGGCACCGATATCAGCGCAGGCATTGGGGTTTTTGGGCAGCATGGCGGCGGCTTGGGCGGCGTCCTGGCTGGCCCCTTGATGCTGACGCAGTTGTGGGGCATGGTGCAGCAGTCCAAGCTGGATGACGAGGCGATGGCTGTGGCGGAAAAGGCCCTGCAAGACGTCAAAGCCGCGGCCGCCGAGGCCGAGCGCGCCGCCGCCGCCAGGGTCGCCGCCGAAAAGGCTGCTGCGGAACGCGCCGCCGCTGAAAAAGCCGCGGCGGAGCGCGCCGCTGCGGCCAAGGCTGCCGTTGAGAAAGCATTTGCTGAGCGCGCGGCCGCTGAGAAGGCCGCGGCCGACAAGGCTGCCGCTGAGCGCGCCGCCGCGGCGCAGACCGCCGCTGACATGGAAGCTCGCCGGCGTGCGGCAGAGGCTGAAGCGGCCGCGAAGGCGCAGGCCGCGGCCACGGCCGCGCAGGAAGCAGAGGCCGCCGCCCGCGCCGCCGCGGCGCAAACTGAGGCTGAAAAGGCCAGGGCCGATGCGGCTGCCCAAGCACGCGAGGCGCTGGGTGCGGAGCCCAAGCAGCCCGAAACCCGCGGCGTGCTCGGCGGCAGCGAGCGCATCTACGTGGTAGTGGCCGGCGACAGTCTCTTCAAGATCGCCGCGCGTTTCTACGGCAACGGCAATCGTTGGCCGGAGTTGTTCGAGGCCAACAAGGATCAGATCAAGAATCCGCGCCTCATTCGCCCCGGACAAAAGCTGCGGATTCCCTAAACCGGACAAGCCGGAGCTAAACAGGGAAACGGAACCGCGAAGGCGCCAAGACCGCCAAGTAAACCGTATGGAACTTGGTGATCTTGGCGCCTTGGCGGTTTCTTGCTCCTTGTGCAAGAAGTCGAGCCTAACGCGCCGCAGCGCGCGCCAGGACGTGTTCCGCGGCGCGGAT
>JBGAVB010000001.1:0-31183 GCA_044228345.1 Anaerolineae bacterium
AGCCCTCGCGGTCCGCCATCTGCATCTCTTCCTCGCTGTATGGATAGTGCGAGGTGCGATAGCTGTTGGCGCCGACCCAGCGCATCAACTGATAATCCTTGACCACCAACGGCAGGTTCAGTCCCTTGCCGCTGGCGATGAAATCCTCGTGCCGGCCAAAGCCGTTCAGCTTGACCGCCTGGCCGTTGAGCAGAACCTGGCCGCCATTCACCGCAATCGTGCGGATGCCAACCTTGAGGCTGTAGCTGTCGCCCTCGCTTGCCACGGTCAGGTCGTAGAGGTACGGGTCCTTGTCCGACCACAGATGAGCGCTGGGAACGGTCAGCGTCGCCTCGGCCACGCCGTTGGCGAAAGTCAGGCCGGCTTCGATCGCTGTGCCGCCGCCCTTGAGCTGCACAGAGCCTTTCCCGGAGGCGGCAGCGTTCAGCTTGACCGTCACCTTAACCTGGGCCTCCGGCTCAACCGTGGTGACGACCGTGACATCCTCAATGTAAGTCTGCGGGACGGCGTAGAGCACCACCGGCCGGTGGATGCCGGAGAACGGATAGAAATCGTAGGTGGTCTTGGGCGTGGACATGAACATGCTCATGGCATCGCCGGGCATGTTGCCAGAGGGCACGCGGCTGGGCTTCAACTCGTTCTCGACGCTGATCGCGACGATGTTCTCCTCGCCCCATTTGATCTGATCAGTAATCTCGAAGGCGAAGGGCAGGTGCCCGCCCTCGTGTGAACCGATCTTGACGCCGTTCAGGTAGACAGTGCTGTGGTAGACGGCTGAGCCGACGCGGATGAACACGCGTTGGTCCTTCCAAGATGACGGGACGTAGACGCCCTTGACATACCAGGCGAGACCCAAATAACCGAAGAGATCCTCGTATTGCTCGTTCCAACTGCCGGGGACCGCCATCGGGCGAGAGTCAGCAAGGCCATCGAACCAACTGTCGGCCTCGCCCACGCCCTCAGGGTCAGTTTTGAAGTCCCAGATGCCAGAGATATCAAGCTTGTTACGGACACTATTTTGAATCGGATAGAGCATCATTGCCTCCTTAGTGCATTAGTGGATTGGCAGATTGGTAAATTGTTGGCTGATCTTCTCATCCCACGACTTAATACGTCGTGCAGCGGGCGGGCCAGGAAAAGTCGTATAGCCCTACGCATCTCAAGGAAGGGGCAGAGAAACCAACGGTCTGTCGCCCCTTCCATCATTACCGCCGCCGGCGCTGCCGTTCCGGCGCGGCTCGACTGAGCTCGCCGAAGTCAGTGCGACTATCAGGACACTTTCAGGCCGGTTGCGCGAGCGGCCATCCTGGCTTTCCGCTTTTCTATATCCTTGGGGAAGGTGAAGTAGAACACGGTCCAGTAAATGGCGTTGATCGCATACGGCAAGGTGACCATGTAGAGCATCACCTTATCAAGGCCGCCCAGCGACTTGGCCAGCGGCCCGATCAACAGCAGGTAGATGGCCGTGATCGCGCCCTGGATGAAGGAGAAGAGCAGAGCGAAGGTCGTTCCCGCGTACTGCGGCTCCACGATCTGGCCGACCATGGGCAGGACGCAGCCCGAGAAGCCGATCGAGCCGACCAGTCCGGTCAGGAAGACAATGATGTAGAAGATAAAGCCGTGGCCCCAATCAATCTGCGTCATCAGGTAGGTCATGAGCGCAAAGGACGCCAGATAAATCTGCATCAACATCACGCGACCCTTAGGCCCGAACTTCCGTTGGAACGTGTCGCCCATAGCGCCGCCGAAGAAACCACTGATGCCGAAGCCGGCCATGAACACGGTGTAAAGGATGGCCGCCTCTGGCGTGGTCCATCCCCGCATCTTCACCAGGTAAGTCACCATGAAGGCAAAGAACACCATGGAGGTGACAAAGAGCAGCATGACCGCCATGAACCAGAAAGTCGGGATCTTGACGATCTGCTTGATGTCCGACATTTTGAACTCGCCAGCGTCCGGATCGCCTGCCACGACGCGGCGAGGTGGTTCCTTGAGGAAGATCTGGAGGAGAAGGCCGCTGAGCAGACTGATGCCGCCCATGAGGTACATGCCGATGCGCCAGCCATTTTCTGGGGTGGGCCAGTTGGCGAGCTGGCCGATGAGCGGCGTCAACACCAGGCCGGCGAGCACACCGATAGTACGGAGCGTGCCGTAGGCCTTGCCGCGCTCCTCTTCATCGAACATATCCACCATCAGGCCGTTCTGGATGGGTTCAGCGGCCACGGTGCCGATGGCGCCAATGGTGTACAAAATCAACAATTGGGTATAGTTGTTCGCAAGGCCAGCAGCTGCGGTCCAGATACCCCAAACGCCGGTCATCCACACCATAACTGTCTTGCGACCATACTTGTCCCCCGCGATCGCCCACAGGGTGCCGAAGATCATGCGAGCCCACTTGCTCATACTAGACAGTGTACCCAGTGCGCCCACGTCCAGATTCAGGGCCTTACTAATTACTGGGAACAGGGTGTTGATGAGCCCGCCTTCCATGCTGTCGCTCATCGTGCCAACCGCAAAGGCGAACATGGCCCCAGGACGGGTCTTCTTGTACTCTGGAGTGAGAACGGATGGAGGTGCTTGTAGTTCCTCTGCCATGAGACGTGCTCCTTGTATAAAACGAACAGTTGAGCGGGAGACCCGCTGACTAATAACGATCGGAAATTTACAGGTGTTTGGCCTCAGCTGTGGGCGGCGTTCGCAAGAATTCATCCAACAGCAGCGCAGCTGCGCCGAACATGCAGGCTTCTGGGCCGTGCTCTGCATAGACAATGGCGGGAGGCGCCACGCCGCGACGCATCAATTGCTGGCGAACCGCGCCGGGGATGTCGAATTCCTGCATACGAGTCATAATCTGTATACGAGCTTGATAGGGCGGCGGCAAAGCCACACTGGCGAAGCCGATGACCACCAGCTCTGGGTCGAAGATGTGCACGAGATTGACGATTCCAAGTACATGATTCATGATCACGGAGCTGACAACCTCCAGGGCGAGCTGATCGCGCTCTACAGCCGCCTGGTGAATTGCCCGGTGTTCAAGCGTCGGGTTGCCATCCGCTCTATACTCTTGCAGAATGCTGGTCTCGCCGGCCGCCAACCGTAACTGCGCCAGCTCGACCTCGCGATCCACATCTACCAGCGCCTGCCAGCAGCCCCGCTGGCCGCACGAACAGAGAGGCCCTTGAGGATCCAAGATCATGTGCCCGGCATCAACCGCCAGCCCGCGAGCGCCGCGATACGGAAAGCCGTTGTTCACCACGGCCGCCTCGACGCTGGAGCGCACATCCGTACCGACGTTGACGTAGACGAAACTAGTTGTCTCCTGTGCACAGCCATGGATGGCCTCAGCCATTGCCGCGGCGCGGGCCTTGTTCTCGACAAGTACAGACACAGAGAACCGCTGCGTCCATATTTGCTTGAGGGGCACCTCCTTCCAGCCTAAGGCTGGCGCGCTAACCAGGTTGTTCTCGCCTGGGCCTACGATGCCCGGCACGCCCACCCCTATTCCAAGCAGCGGGATGGCTTGGGCATGGGCCTGAACGATGGCTTCCGCGATGAGCGCCTCGGCCTGGGCAAGAACGGTTTCTTGATTACTACCAACCGGAATAAGTACGGAGGACTGCCATAACGATCGCCCACAGAGGTCTGTGAGAATGACAGCTGCATAGTTCGTACCGATGTCTACGCCAATCGCGCAGAGCGCTGAGGAATTTAGTTCGATGAGGTTGCCAGGCCGGCCGATCCCGCTGCGGTCTTGACCGGTTTCCCGGATCAAACCGAGGGCCGTCAGGTCCTTGCAAATGGCCGAGACCGTGGCTTTGGTCAGGTTGCTGCGCTGCGCCAGCATAGACTTGGAGAGAGGGGCATGGTGCCAAAGATCGCGCAACAGCGTTGACGCGTTTTGCTGACGCGCATCTTTCTGTTGGGAATATGACGTCTTTGCCACAAAAGACCCCGTTAGTTAGTTTACTGACTAAATATACTCCCATCTAGAACGCCTGTCAAGAGGTCAAACCTTAAAGAATCTATCAATTATCGAAATTGCTTTTGCCAGGCAGGAGAGATCGAACCGATGACTGGCTGACCCTGTGAAGGCCGCTGTACGGTCAGGCGTCAGCGCCAGACAAAAACCCCACGAACTAATCGTGGGGTTTTTGTGCTGCCTGCCTTATGAGGTTTTGGCTCGTCCGGGTCGCGATCGCCCCATTAGCGGCACGAATCTCTTTGAGGCGCGGAGGCTTACTTGGCTTTGGCTGATACAGAAGCCAGCGCATTGATGACCAGGTCGGCTGCCGCGGCCGGGGTGATCTTGGCGGTGCTGATGACCAGGTCAAAGAGCTGAGGATCGTGAGAGTTGAGATCAAAGTAGCGATTGATCCACTCAACGTCGCTGGCATCACGCGCTTTGATCTTTTGCACCGCCTCTTCGCGCGAGCAGTGTTCGCGGTCAATCATACGCTGCAATCGCACCTCCATGGGCGCGATCACGCGCACATGGAAGGCGTCGGGTCTGTTCTGCAGCGCCGCCATGCCGCCGCGGCCAATGATGACCACATTGCCCTTCTTGTAGCCAGCGTTGATAATGTCTACCAGGTTCGCGACCGTTAGATCCTGCAAGGCGTCTGCACGAGCCGAGAAGGTCCAACTGGAAGGATCGCCGCCGGTGATGCGCTGGGCATTGCCGAACCATCGCTCCAGCAGGCTCTTCGCGGCCGGTCGAAACTCCGCCGCCTCGGTAATCACGTTGGCCGCCAAGCCCATCTCCTGTCCGACCTGCGCCATCGCTTTTTTGTCAAAGATCGGGTAGCCCAGTTTGGCAGCCACCAGCCGCGCCACATCGTCGCCCAGGCTTTCCAGTTGCCGAGAAATCGTAATTACAGCCATGATGAGTTTCCTTTCCGTCGCTTTCTTTTGTCGTTGCACCAAACGAAGTCAGGTGTGCTGCCCACAGTGTACACACACCCGCGCTTCATAGGGGCTTCACGAGAGAGTTTGCAGAAACCAACTTCACTCGAATGAGGCTGCCAACTCCGTCAGCAAAGGCGCCAGGCGCGCGGCCAGCCCCGCCAGGTCAACCATTTCGTCTGGGATCAACTCCGAGATGTCCGGCAACAGCGGCGGGTCAGGCAGCGTCTCGCCGGTCAAAGCCTGATACCGGCTGCGGCTCTCTTCTGCGCCTGTCTGGGCATAGTCCGCCTGATAAAAAGCCGCGGCGGCCGCGGCTCGACTGCGGTTCGACGGCTCGAAGGCTCGACTGAGCTCGCCGAAGTCTGAGCTCGCCGAAGTCAGGCTCACCGCACGGGGCCTGAGCTTGTCGAAGGCCTCGCCGAAGTCCCGCGCCTCCTCCTGGTCTTGTGTCAGCCGCCACAACTCGTAATTCAGCGCGGCCTGTCGTTGCGGAGATGCCGTCTGGGGTAGCCAGGCGAGGATCTCCGCTGCTGCTTCGACCCTGGTCGTTTCGCCCCATGCACGGCGCAAACGGACGCCGAGCGCTTGGGCGTCGAAGCGTGTGTCTTCGCCAACCAGGCGTTCGCCCGCCACACTGGCAATTTTAGTCTGCGCTTCGTCGTAGAAGATGCGTGCTTCGGCCGCACGCCCTTGATCGAGCAGCAGTCGCGCCAGGCCCACCAGCATCCCACATAGGTACCCCAGTATACCCAGCTGCAGTCCGAAGCCGATCGCTTTGCGGTATAAGGACTCGGCCAGGTCTGCCTGCCCCAACCGCTCACTGACCGCGGCCAGGCCCGCGACGTTGAGGCAAGCTGTCCAACGATCGCCAATCTCCCAGGCGTTGCGCAAGCTGCGCTCGTATCCGGTGATGGCGCGCAGGGCATCGCCCCGCTTCGCCAAAACCAGGGCAATGTTGGAGATGGCCCATGACATCGCCTGGCGATCGTCCATCTCCCGCGCCAGCACACCGGCGCGCAAATACCAGTGCACAGCTTCGCCGAACGCGTGCTGCGACGAACGGATATTACCGAGCGTAATCGCGGCGCGCGAAAGGATGAACTTGTATGCGATTGGCTCGGCAATCGCGATAGATTGCAGGCAACATTCCGCCGATCGCTCCCAGTCCCCCTGGCTCCAGTGCGCCATCCCCAGGGTTTCCAGCGCTTCAGCCATGCCGCGCTGGTCGCCGATCTCGGTGGCGATGCGCAGCTGGCGTTCCAATACAGCCAGGGCTTGGGGATAATGACCGCGCGCCCCATAGATCTGCCCCATGGTCCACAGCGCGCTGACGACTCCGCGCCACTCGCCGACCGCCTTGAATCCCGCCTCGGCCGTGGCCAATCGCTCCAGCGCGGCATCATAATATCCCAGCAGGCGCAGCACATCGGCCAGCGCGCGTTGGGCTTGCGCTATCACATGGGCATCGCCCACGGCTTCGGCCTCCGCCAGCGCCTTCAGGCTGATGGTCTGCGCGCGCACCCATTGGCCGTTCACCCGCCAGACTTCAGCCAGCGCCAGTGTGATTTCGCATTTCTCTCGGGCAGATAGGCTGGTTCTGAGATCTCCCTCGACCAGGTGGAGGTAAATGCGCGCCGCTTCGGCGTTGGCGTAAATGCGCTGGGCCGCCGCCGCGGCCCGACGATAGAACTTGATGGCAGCCTGTGTTTGACCAGCCTGCTCGAAATGGGCTGCAATCTGGCCGCTGAGCGCATCCAGGTCATCCGCGTGAAACGCCTCGAGCGCCTGGGCCACGCGTAGATGGATGGCGCGACGGCCCACGGGGCCGATGTCGTCGTAGGCCACGGCTCGGATGCCGTCATGGCTGAAGTCGTAGGCTGCGCGGCCCTGGCCGCGGATGATCTGACGCTGCCACAGCTCTTCCATTCCCTCCACCACGGCCGCCTCGTCCTGGCCGCTCGCCTGGGCCAGCACATCAAAGTCGAACTTGCGCCCGATCACAGCCGCGGTCTGCGCCAGTACCTGTGCGGCCGGCGAAAGCAGCGCCAGGCGTCGTTGGATCACAGCGCGCACCGAAGGCGGCAGCGCGGGCGCATCCGCTGAGGAGGCCGCAGCGCTCTGTCCTGGGTCTGTTTGTCCATTCGGCTGCCGCGCCTCTTCGTTTGCCATGCCCGCCCGCACCATCTCCACCACGAACAGCGGGTTTCCCTCGGTGCCCTGATAGAGATGCTCGGCTTCTGCGGCCTTCACCTCCCTGCACGCAACGGTTGCGGCCAAGAGCGCGGTCTCGGCCGCGTCAAGCGGCCATAAGGCTATCTCGCGCAGCAGCCCAGAAGGCGCCAAGGCCAGCCGGAATTTTGTCAATGGATGCTCCGCTGTCACTTCGTGCTTGCGCGCCGCGCCTACGATCAACACCGGCGCGCCAGACTCGTAGTGCAGGAGGTAGGCGAGCCAGTCGAGCGTTTCCCAGTCCGCCCACTGCAAATCGTCAAGGAACAACAGCAAAGGATCGCTTTGGCCCGGGGTCGGCCCCAGCGCGGCCCGCGCCAGGGCCTGGAACAGCCGTGTGCGCTGCCAGGCCTCGGTCAACGGGCCAGGGGGTGCGAGGTTTGGGTGCTCGGCCAGGAGCGAAGGGAGGATACGAGCAACCTCGCCCAGCCACACATCGTTCAGGGCTGCCAATCGCGGCCGCAACGCATGATCATTAAGCCATTCTGCCACGGCCGCATAGGCCAGCGTGCGGCTGCCCGCGTAACAGCGCGCCGCGGCCGCGGCCGCGCCCTGCCGTGTGACCCAGGCAACCAGCTCTTCGGCCAGCCGCGTTTTGCCGATGCCGGCCTCCCCCGTCAGCAGGATGATTTGCGCCTTGCCCGCGGAGGCCGCGCGCCAGGCAGACAGCAGGAGAGACCATTCGGCCTTACGGCCCACTAACGGGAGATCTGCAGGGCGCGCTTGAGGCGGACGGCCGCCCGTCAGGGGCGCGTCTTCGGTGAGCAGGCGTTCGTAGAGCGCGCGCGTGGGCCGCGTCGGCCCGGCCCCAAACTCGCGCCGCAGCATCGTGTCGCAGGCCAGGTAGACGCGCCGGGCCTCCGCGCGGTTGCCCAACGCCAGATGCAGGCGCATCAAGTGGCGGTACGCCGGCTCATGCAGGGGATCGTGGCGCAGCAAACGCTGTGCGTAGGGAATGGCGTCGCCGTCATGGCGCTGCTCTTCGAGCAGCAGAACCAGCCGCTCAAGCGCGTGGCCGTAGGCCAGGCGCAGCTGCTCACGCAAAGGCAAAACCCAATCGTCATAGCAATCAGGCAGCAGATCACCGGTGTATGCAGCGACCGCAGCCTCTAACGCCTGGACAGCCTGGGCGCCTTCGCCGTATTCCTGCGCCGCGGCCGCCTGGGCCAGGGCCGCCTCGAACTCGGCCACATCCAGGATAAAGGGCACATGCGTACGCCATTCGAGAGTCTGCGTTGTGATCGAGATAAAGTCGTCGGCGCCCGGCAGCGCCTGGCGCATGCGGGCAAGCAGCGTGCGGAGATTTTTGAGGGCCTGTTGATCCGTGGTGTCCGGCCAGAAGGAGAAGGCCAGCTGCTGGCGCGAAATCGGCGTCTGGCGATGCAGCGCTAGATAGCCCAGTAGGTGCTGCAGACGCGCCTGGTCAAAACCAGCCACAGGCTGGTCATCCTGGTGCAGGCGAAACGGGCCAAGTAGATAAAGGTGAAAGCGCCTTACCGACATCTGTCTGCATCCATGTAGAGAGGGAGATTTCAGGGGGGCGACGTGGGGATCCGTTTCATTATCCCACGGATGCCCTTGACCGTCAATGCTGACGGGGAGTTTTTCGCCCAGAGGTTCATCGCAGTGAGTAGTAGCAAGTTTCCGTCATTATGCGGCCTGTGCTAAACTAACGCGTCTGCGGCGAACGGAGCCTGTCTTGTGCAGGTTGCGCGCATGAATTCTTGACCACGGGGAGAGGTATATCGGCGATGAGAGACCTGATCTGGGTATTTTCTATCGTGTTGGCGCTGATTTTTTTGATCACGGGCGTGACCAAAGCGCTGCGTTATCAGCAGGCCAGGAAACTCTTCGCGTGGGTCACTGATGTCCCGCGCCCGTTGGTCCAGGTTATCGGCTTTGTCGAGATCCTGGGCGCGCTCGGTTTGATCTTGCCCGTGGCGACTGGCATCTACCCCTGGCTGACGCTGGCGGCCGCCGGCGCACTGGCGCTGCTGCTGGTTTTGGCAATCCTCTTTCACGCGCAGCGGCATGAGGGGTCAGAAATCGGCGCGCCGGTTCTCCTTCTGCTGATGATCGCCTTTGTGGCTTATGGCCGCTGGACATTAGGACAAGTCATGTAATGTAGCAAAGCGCAACGCGTAGCGTTGTCGCCTGGTTGTTCGTTTTTTCAGGGGGTATCGTGTTCATAGACCTGATTAAAGCTGTGATCCTCGGCATCGTTGAGGGCATCACCGAATTTTTGCCCATTTCCTCCACCGGTCATCTCATTCTGACTGAGCGCTTCATACGCTTCGAAGGCCCTTTGGCCGAGACTTTCGCCATCTTCGTGCAGTTGGGCGCCATCCTGGCCGTGGTCTGGCTCTATCGCCAGCCGTTGATACAACTGGTTAAAGACCTGCCTTCGCAGTCGCGGGCGCAGCGCCTGGCGCTCAACCTCATCATCGCCTTTATCCCCGCCGCGGCCATCGGCGTGTTGATTCATAAGCAGATCAAGGCTTACCTCTTCAACCCGCCCGTCATCGCCGCCGCGCTGATTGTGGGCGGCCTGGTCATATGGTGGATTGAGCGCCGGCATGTGCCAACGGCGCCGCCCGACACGCATCAACTGCAGGAGATCAGCCCCAAGCAGGCGGCTGCCATTGGCCTGGCGCAGATCGTCTCCCTGGTGCCTGGCGTATCACGCTCAGCCGCGACCATTCTGGGCGGCATGATCAGCGGCCTGGATCGCCGGGTCGCTACCGAGTTTTCCTTCTGGCTGGCGATTCCCACCCTAGTGCTTGCAACCCTCTTTGACCTGGCGACAAGTCTTGACCTGCTGCAAAGCGGCGACCTGCTCATCCTGCTGGTCGGCGCGATCGTCTCATTTTTCGTGGCCCTGATTGTCATCCGTGCGCTGCTGCGCTACGTCCAAACCAACACCTTCGAGCCGTTTGCCTACTACCGGATTGCCCTCGGTCTGATCGTCTTGGCCGTGGCGTTCTTGTGATTTGCAGGTAAGCAGACCGCCTATTGACCGAAATAGCGCATATTCAGTCAATACACTGACCGAAATGGCGCTAATTCAGTCAATAGGCATCTTCCTTATCACTTCGCCCCTCCAATCTCCGATCTCCAGTCTCCGTTCTCTCATCTCTGATCCTTGTTCCACTCGCACTCTGCACTTTGTACTTTGCACTTGCATTTACTCGAATACGCCATTTAGCGCAGAAAACATGCAGGGTTGTTCTGATACGAAATCTGGCCGGGCGTGTTATACTGAGGTCGTGATGGGCAAGTGGCCGCTCCCGTTAGTTCGCAGGCGGCCTGGCGCTTCACCTCTCCCACTCTATTTGGGATTTTAGGATTTGGAGGATTTACCTCATGGATTTCATATTGCAGCGACGCTCGTTGATTCAAGTTTTACTCATCAGCCTGTTGGCTTTGATTCTCACCGTCAGCTTGCTGCTGGGCGGCATTTTGCTGTGGCAGGGGCGCGCCGAAGGCCCAGATGGGAACAATAGCCAGACGCCGGTGGCAAACACAACGCCAACGCCGGCTGCCCCCGGCGATAATCCCACGCTCAGCGTGGCCGCGGCCGATGGCGGTTTCCGCGTGCAGGGCAGCGGCTGGCCTGGCTTCACCGAACTGACGCTCAGTGTGCTGCCGCGCAATGCCGCAACCGGCGTCCTCCCTATGGACCTGGGCGCGGTAGTAGCCAATGCCAAGGGCAGCTTCAACGCGACCTTCACCTGGGCCGCGGTGTCCGCCCGCCAGATCAACGTAGATTATGACCTGGTCGCCAGCAGCGTCTCTGGCAGTTTGGCCGCGCGCACGCCGTTCAACGTGGCCGCGCCGCTGCCAGTGAACACACCCCCCGTGGCGCCGCCAATCACAGCAACGCCGCAGCCCAGCCCCGCGCCCGATGAACCGGCTTGTACGGTCATCGCCGACGCGCTCAATCTGCGCAGCGGCCCCGGCACCACCTACAGCGTCATCACGGGCCTGGCCTACCGCACCACTGTCAAGCCGCTGGCGCGCACGGCCAGCGCAGATTGGCTGGAAGTGGCGCTCGCGGATGGCACGGCGGGCTGGGTCACCGCTTCCTACCTCGAATGTAACGTGCGCATTGGCGACCTGCCAGTGGTGCAGACGCCCCAGCCAACCGCAACCAGCAATCCGGTGATGTCGGCCATTGCCATTGCGCCTGCCCAGGGATGGGCCGGCACAGCGATCAACGTCTCTGGCGTCAACTGGACAGCAGGCACCACGGTTTACATCAGCCTGGGCGCGCCCAATGCCGGGCCAGCGAACGATGTTTACGCGCAGAGCACAGTGGCCGCGGATGGGCGCTTTAGCGCCAGCTTCACCTTCCCTAGCGAAGATCGCTGGCTCTCATTGACCCAGGTGATCGTGGTGGCGCACACGCAGGACTACCAGCGCAGCGCCAACGCCACCTTGTCCCTGGTGCGGCCAGCGCCGCAAATTACGGAGTGGAAGGGCGAATACTTCAACAACCGCAACCTGACTGGCGCGCCAATCCTGGTGCGCAACGACAGCCGGGTTGATTTCAACTGGGGCAGCGCCTCCCCAGCCGCCGGCCTGCCAGCGGACAATTTCAGCGTGCGCTGGACTCGCACCCTGCGCTTTGACGCTGGGGACTATCGCTTCTATGCCCGCAGCGATGACGGCGTACGCATCTGGCTGGACAACTGGCTGGTGGTGGACCAATGGAACGACGGCGGCGCAGGTCTGCGCACCGGCGACTTCCAGGGCATCGGCGCAGGCGATCACACCGTGCGCATCGAATACTACGAAGGCCAGGGCGATGCCTTTGCTACGATCTGGTGGGAGCGCACCGGCCCCATCACCGACTGGAAGGGCGAGTACTTTAACAACATCAACCTGAACGATGTGCCGGTGTTGGTGCGCAACGACCGGGAGGTCAACTTCAACTGGAACAACGACTCCCCGGCCGCGCAGATCAACGCCGATTACTTCTCCGCGCGCTGGACGCGCAAGGTGAGCCTCAACGATGGCCTCTACCGCTTCAGCGTACGCGCCGATGACGGTGTGCGCGTTTGGGTCAACGGCCAGCCCGTCATTGATCAGTGGCACGACAGCAAGAGTCAGATCTACACGGCGGACGTACCGCTGGCCAAGGGCGCGCACAGCATCAAGGTGGAATACTACGAGCGCAGCGGCGGCGCATTGATTGAGTTCAACTGGCAACGCATCGGCGACCGCTCCCCCATCCAGCCGCAGATCAGCGTGGCGCCGGCCGAGAATGGTCAGTTCATCGTAACCGGCAGCAACTGGCCGGCCAGCGCCAGCGGGAACAGCGGCGGCATTACCAACATTCGCGCCGTGGAGGTCCGCCTGCGCTTGCAGACCCTCAGCGCCAATGGCGAGAGCAACGTTGGCTATCGCTTCGAACTTGGTAAAGTGACCACCGATAGCAATGGCCGGCTGCGTGCAACCTACCCGATCCCGGCGAACGTGCCTGAAGGCGCCTACTTGATCGCCACGGCAACCAAACCTGGCGGCGGGGCCATTGAGGTCAAGACGCCGTTCAATCTGAGGCCCGCGCCTCCCATCATCACCATGCCCGGTGCGACGCGCTAACCCGGTCCGCCGACGCGATCAGGCCTGAACCAGGCAGGGCTTGACGGAAGCAGCACTTCCGCCAAGCCCTGTTTTTTATGGGCCTGATTTGCGGTCACGCGACAGCGCCATTACAATCTAAGCGCCCCTCCGAGCCAGGGCCTGCTGGCAAGACACTTGTCCGAGGAGACTATCGCCCATGTCATCTCGCCCTCCTTTCGCCCAAGGAACGCCGCTTCTCCGCGCCCTGCGCGCCTTCGTGATGATCTTTCTTCTCAGCGCGTGCGCCGGTCAACCGGCGCCCACACCCACGAATCCGCCGCGCACCCTGGCAAGTGTCTCTGTGGCAGCCGCAGCCGACGGCTTCCGGGTCAGCGGCGCGGATTGGCCGGGTCTCAGCGAGTTGACCCTGGGCCTGGAACCATCCGCGGCGCAGGTAGAGGCGGCGCCGATTGCGTTGGGCAAGGCCACCACCAACTCCCAAGGGCGCTTCCAGGTCTCATTCCCTTGGCCTGCACTGACGGCCCGCTGGCAGCCGGCCGTGGCCTATGACCTGGTGGCCCTGGCGCCGGGGAAAGAGGCGCGCACACCCTTCACCCTGGCGCCGCCGCAGACGCCCACGCCGACGCCAACCCCACTGGCCCTGGCGACTGCAACGCCCACGCTGACCGCCACGGCGGCCGCAACGGCGACCGATACGCCGACCACGGCGCCGTTAGCAACCGCCACTCCAACGCCGACTGTCTCGCCAACGAATACACCAACGCCGACAGCCACGCCCACGAATGCGCCAACCGCCACACCTACGCCCGTCCGTCCGACGCCGACGCCCTGGCCCGTGGCGATGGCCGTAGCGCCGCTGAAGGGCTGGGCGGGAACGGCCATCACCGTCAGCGGCGTCAACTGGCCTCCGAGCCGCGGCGTAGTGCTTAACCTGGCCGCGCCGGGCCAGGCGCCGGCGGCCGATATTTATGCGCAGGCCAACGTCAATCCCCAGGGGCGCTTCACCTTTAGCTTTGCCTTCCCTAACCAGGAACGCTGGCTGGCGCTGAAGCAGGTGACGATTGTGGTGCGCACGCGTGACAACGTGGCCCAGGCGAGCGCCGCGTTTGAGCTGCTGCGCCCTGCGCCCACCGCCACGCCAACGCCCAAGATTGTCGAATGGCGCGGCGAGTATTTTGGCAACCGCAGCCTGGGCGGCGCGGCGCTGCTCGTCCGTAACGACAGCAAGATAGATTTCAACTGGGGCGCGGGCAGCCCTGACAGCCGCATCCCCACGGACAATTTCTCGGCGCGCTGGACGCGCAGCCTGGCCTTCGAAGCCGGCGACTATCGCTTCTATGCGCGCAGCGATGACGGCGTGCGCGTGTGGCTGGACAGCCTCCTGGTGATTGATGACTGGAACGACGGCGGCCGCTTACGCACCGGTGAATTCCTGAATCTGGGCGCGGGCCAGCACCAGGTCAAGATCGAGTTCTACGAAGCAGCCGGCGATGCCTACGAAACGGTGTGGTGGGAAAAGATTGGCCCCATCAGCGAATGGCGCGGGGAATACTTCAGCAACCGCAACCTGGAGGGCGCGCCGGCACTGGCGCGAAACGACAGCAGTATTGATTTCGACTGGGGCAATGGAGCGCCAGCGCCAGGCCTGCCCGCGGACAATTTCAGCGCGCGCTGGACGCGCACCTTGCCCTTTGCCGACGGCCGCTACCGGTTCACCGTGCAGGTGGACGACGGCGCGCGCCTGTGGCTCGATGGCCGCCTGCTGATAGATCAATGGGGGGAAGGCAGCGCCCGCACCTTCACGGCCGAGGCGGATCTGGCCGCGGGCAATCACACCACGCGCCTGGAATACCTGGAGCTTGGCGGCGGCGCGTTGGTCAAACTGACATGGCAGCGCGTGAGCGACCGCACCACGTATAACCCCCGGCTAAACATCTATGAGCTGGACCTGGCGCGCTATGCGGTCAATGGCACAGGCTGGCCGCCGGGCGCGCTGGTTTCACTCGCGGTCGGGCGCACACGTCAGGGCGGCGATGGCATCCCCGACATCTACGCGCCCCTGGGCGAAGCGCGCATCGAGGGGGATGGCAGTTTCCTCTTCAACTTCCGCAAACTGCCCGAAGTGCCGCCTAATTTATCGGTCATTGCCATCAGCGGCGAGATCGTCGTCAAGGCGCCCTATCCGGAGTAACACTGGCATTGGCAACGACGAACGACCATTCTTTGACGCTGGCGCAGGCCATCGCACAATTTCTGGCGGATCCAACGACCGGAACCGGCTACACCCTGCAAACCTATGGCGTGGGCCTCAAGCGGCTGCTGGCCTACGTGGCAAGCACCGGGGCGCAGGCAGACGGCTCGACTGCGGTTCGACAGGCTCACCGCACGGGGCCTGAGCTTGTCGAAGCGGGGCCTGAGCTTGTCGAAGCGGGGCCTGAGCTTGTCGAAGGCCTTGCCGAAGTCCAGGCGCCAGCCAGCCTGATCGGCGTGCCCTTTGCCCTTCGTTGGATTAGCTGGTTATTGGAAGATCAAGGGATTAGCGAACGCACCCTGTTGACTTACCTGGCCGGTTTTAGCCGCTTTGTGCGCTTTTTGCACAACCGCGGCCTGGCTAATCTGAGCGCGGACGATGTGTTACGGCTGCAAACGGAACTGCGCCAGGTGCGCCGCGTCCATCGGCCGCCCAGCCGCCAGGTGCGCGCGCCGTCGGAGGAAGACGTGGCGGCGCTGGTGCGCGCCGCGCGCAGCGCGGGGACGCGCGGAGCAGAACGCGACGAGCTGCGCCGGCTGCGCAACATCGCCATGCTCGAACTGCTGCGCTCCAGCGGTATGCGCGTGGGCGAACTGGTCGCCCTACGCCGGCGTGACCAGGAAGAGAGCGGGCGCGGCGCGCGGCTAAGCCGCCTGCGGGTGATGGGCAAGGGGCGCAAGGAGCGCTGGGCCTACGCGGATGCCGACGCGTGGGCGGCCATTCGCGCCTATCTGCAGGCCCGAGCCACGCTGGATGGCAATACAGGCAAATCCCTGGGCGGATTGCCCCTCTTTGTGCGTCATGACAAGGGCGCGGGCAGCGCCATTCGACCGCTGACCACGCGCAGCGTGCAGATTGTCATTGAGGAGCTAGCGCGCCAGGCGGGACTGGAGGAGCAGGGCATCAGCCCACACAGCCTGCGCCACTACTTTGCCACGCGCGTTTTACGCGTCACAGGCAATCTGGCGATTGTGCAAGACCTGCTGGATCATCGGTCGCCGGAAACAACGCGCATTTACGCGGAGGTGGATGAGGCGCAGATGCGCACGGCGCACGAGCAGGCGTTTGGCCCATCAGCGCGGGATTTAGCGCCAGCACACAGGGGAGATGACAGTGGATGACGATTTGCGCTATCAGAGGCGCTTCCGCCAGATGGTGGCGGCGAATGCAGCCTACTGGTTGAAGCGCATGCAAGAACAGATGAACGCCGAAGAGCAAGTGAGAATAGACGCGTTACGCGCGGAGCAGGAAAACTTGCTCAAGGCGATTGAACGAGCGCTGAGCGAGCCGGCCGCCCAGGCGCTGGGCGTCAGTTTGATGATGGAGATGTACACGCTGGCGGAGCTGCAGGGATGGTGGGTAGACTGGCGCGCTTACCTGGATAAAGGGTTGCAGGTGGCGCATCCCCAAAGTGTTGAGGCGGCGACGCTGATTCAACAAATGGCCGAACTGTACGGCCTGTTCGGAGACATGGAAGCCGCGCAAACGTACGGAGAGACGGCTGTGGAACTCTGGCAGGCCTTGGCCAATCCCCAAGGGAAGGCCTATGCGTGGAGTGTGTTGAGCCTGGTTTATGCGCAGCAGGGGCGGTTTTCTCAGGCCGTCGCCGCCAGTGAACAAGCCGTGCAGGCGCTGGTTGGCGAGGATCAAGATTCAAAAATTCATCAAAGCCTTCTGGCCCGCATTCACAATAATTGGGGGCTTGCATGCGAGGCCAGTGAAGATTATGCGGGCGCCTTGATTCACACAGACCAGGCCGAAATCCATATCCGTCAGTCTGGGCAGCTTTGGAAGCTGCCGCGACTGTGGCACAACCGCGGGAACGTCTACTGGCATTTAGGACGCCTGGCAGAGGCTGAGGAGGCGTTCAATCAGGCGGCGCCCGGACATAAAGCGAACCATGACATAGGGCGCTATGCCCAGGCGATTAGTTCATTGTCCGTGATTGCGCACATGGCCGGCGACTCCTCTCGGGCGTTAGTGCTGGCCGCGCAGGCTGAACCTGACTTGCAGCAGGTGGGCAATCGCGTGGGCCTGGCCTGGTTGTACAATAACCGGGGGGAATATTACAAGGCGCTGCACCGCTTTGCAGATGCCGAAGCCGCGTTTCAGGAAGCCATTGTGCGCTGGCAAGCCCTGGGGCAGCCGGGGGGAATGGCGCACAGCCAGAGCAACTTGGCGGAATTGTACGTGATGTGGGAACGTCCGCAGGCCGCGCGGCTGTTGCTGGCGGCCGCGCGTGAGCAGATGGCGCTCCTTTCGCAGCCTTTGCCGAGCGTTGCCCAACTGGTTGACCAACTGCTGGCCCAGATTGGCAGCCTTCGACAAGCGTTCGACTGAGCTCACGCCGAAGTCTCACGCCGAAGTCTCAGGCAGCCTCTGCTTGTAGATCACGACTCCGGCGTGACAACGTTGTCCGACTCTAGGCGATCTGCTTGTAGGTCACGACTCCGGCGTGACGACGCTGGAGACGGCGCCGGCGGCAGCCGCCGAATGAATTCGGGCCGAAAGGGCATTCCGCTACAAGGACTTCGGCGAGCTCAGTCGAGCCGCCGCCCTGCGCCGGCCGCGCGCTCACGAAGGTGGACGCCCGGCGGTACGCCCCTCAGGCGCGATTTCAATCGCTCGCTTGCGATGACCCCGCTTAGCCGCCGCAGCCATTCGCGCCGCAGTTGCCTTCACCAGGCCCCGGCGGCGTAGGGATCAGGGTGGGCGTTGGCGTTGGCTCCTCGCCAGCGTACACCGTGCTGCTGCCCCAGATCAAACCACCGGCAGACGCACCGGCTTGAACGATACCCAAGCTGGCCGCAACGACCAGCACGACCAACAACAAAACGAACAACCTGCGCTGTATCCGCTCAATTCTCATTTTGGCTCCCATGCAGACTGGCTGCTTGTGAAAAATGGATTGAGCGCAAGGCCTTGCGGCCGGACTCCCGGCCATCTCGCGAGATACTCCGCGCCGCAGCGTGGCTCCGGCCGAAGCAGTACGCTGCATCTAGTCAAGAGGATGGCGGACAAGCACCATTTCTTTTAGGCCACGCGCAGGAAATAAAAAGACTTCAGAAGTTTCAACTTCCGAAGTCTAAGCGCCGTTCAGTTGGTTTTCAAGCGCCGGCAGAAGGCGCCGGCATGGTTACATGGCTAAAGCAAGCGCAGCCTCTGGCACCTGGGCCGGTAGATTTGATCCGTCTCGAATAGGGATCTTGCGGTTGCGATAGACATCGTAATCGGGCAAGAGGCGATCATATTCGCCGTCCATGAGAGGCGAAGAGATCATAAAGTCGGCCGTCGCGCGATTGCATGCGATGGGTATGTTCCACACCACCGCCATGCGCAAGAGCGCCTTGACATCAGGATCGTGCGGCTGCGGCTCCAACGGATCCCAGAAGAAGATCAAGAAATCAATCGCGCCCTCGACGATCTTGGCGCCAATCTGTTGATCTCCCCCCAAGGGACCGCTCTGCAGCCGCTTGATCTCAAAGCCGAGCGCCTTTTCCAATACCTCGCCGGTCGTGCCGGTGGCATAAACTTCGTGATGGGCAAGCAGGGTGCGGTTATACAGCGCCCATTCGATCAGGTCGCCCTTTTTGTTGTCATGCGCGACAAGAGCAATTTTTTTGTCGTGCTCCATAGCAATTTTTTTATACATCTTTTTCTAATTCTTTCTCTGTGGATATTTTGCAGGGCGCAGGTTTCACCCATCCCGCCACAACAGGATGACCTTATTGTAGCGCGGATGGGCGGATGCTGCACGTTCGCGCATTGTGCGTTCAATTCTCCTCGGCCGCCTCTTCCGCTTGCCACCTGATCACTTCTTCCAGCAAAAAGGACTCTGTCAGCCGATGAATACTGTAGCGGCTGGAATCGCGCGCCGCGGCTGCATCGGGGCGACCCGCGCGGCGAACATTGACCAGGCTCAAGCGGATGAGCTGCTGCAGCGCGTCCGTGACCTGCGCAGATGGCAGTTGACTGACGGCCTCAATCTGGTGCAGGCCGCCCCCTTCTTCCGCCACCAACGGCATGACTAAAAGCACATTGCGCGCATCTTCGTCCAACTGCTTCCAGGCTTGCCAATAAATATAGCGGTAGAATTTATCAACTTTCGTTCCTCGCGCCTGGCGTAAATCATCCAGAACGCGCGACAAAGGAAAGGCGCTCAACTGCCCGGCGACCAGTTTGATTGCCAGGGGATTGCCGCCCGTGACATCATGCGTCTGAGCCAATTCGACGTCCGACGCCGCGGCCAACGTCAAGAGGTTGCGGTTTTGCAGTTCATAGCGCAGTAAATCCACCGCATCGGTCAGCGGCAGTTCATCCAGGCTGAAGGTGTAAACCGCGCCAGCCTCGCGCAGACTGTAGCGGCTGGTGAGCAAGAACTTGGCGGGATTCGCCAGGCTCGCCAGGCTTGGGAGCAATGCCTCTTGATCAGTCGCCGTCTCCAGGTTATCCACCACCACCAGGATCGGCTTCTCTTGCAATAGCACACGCATGTGCGCGGCCTGGTCGCGTGGCGACATGGCTGCGGCCGCGCGCGACCCGATCAACTGGTCTAACACCCGGCTCACAAAGCCCTCATAGGTCAGCGCGGGGTGGGCGGCGGCGATAATACCATGAACCGGGTGCCACTGCGACTGGCGTGCGCTGATCCAGAGAATATCTTCGAAGCGGGTCAGCGTCGCGTGGTCAAGAATGGCCGCCAGCGCCAGGGAGGTTTTGCCGATGCCGCCAATCCCATCCAGCCCGATCATCCAGGGATCGGCCGGGGCCAGCAACGCCTCACGCAAAGCGGCCAATCGGTCAGTCACGCCAAACAGACGGCTGACGCCTAATTGCGCCCGCTCTTCAATCAGGCTGCGATAACGCCGGTACGCTTTCGCCTCAAGCTGCGTCCATTCCTCGGTCAGTTGATTAAGCCCCATCGTTCGATAACGATACACGCTGGACTCGCTCGTCTTCATGGCATCGGCGGCGCTGCGCACGGTCTCGCTTTTTTGAAAAATATGCGCCAGCGCCGCGCGTTGATCCCGGTTCAAGCGCTGCAAGCTCTCATTGATCTGCGCCTTCATCGCCGCTGACACATCTCGGTCGTGTTTGCTCAGAATTTGACGGATGTGCAGAGACCGGGCGAGACTGGTTGTGGAAAGCGCGTCTTTCCCCCAGGCCTCCAGCGCCTCCACAATCTCTTTTTTGCTGATCTTGAGTGTGGGGGCTAATCCATCAGTCGCATCAGACATACTAATCTCCCAGGGGACGCCAAAGTGAGAGACAAATGAGAGAAAGATGGTAAACCACCGGCAGAATTTGCGCGATACTACATGCGTAGATATCAGAGTGATACTACATGTGTAGATATCAGAGTGATACTACATGTGTAGATATCAGAGTGATACTACATGTGTAGATATCAGAGTGGTACTAACCGCGTTGATATCTACGTATCGCCCCAGGTTGCCCATATCGGCATGTTGAGGTTCTCCGGCCTGCCTCCGTAAGAACAACATGCCATTCAGGGCCGCAGGATATTCTGCGCTCTTCTCTACCCAGATAGGGAAGACCGTAGCGTACCCTGCGGCTCTTCGCGTCTAGAAAAATAGAATCTCAGTAGATCACAGATTCAAGCTCAGAGCGGGTCTGTAACCACCAGACCGCGGGTCGCAGACCGGCTTGGAGCATCAACATTGTGATCTACTGAACCTAGTTTGTTTCCACCAGACGCGCGTGAGCCACGTACAGCACCTGTTCGGCAATGTTGGTGGCGCGGTCGCCAATTCGCTCTAGTTTGTGCGCCACCCGCTGCAGGCTCATCACCGCCGCGGCCTCTTCGGGATGACCGATGATGTGTGCGTACAGCAGGTTCATGATCGTCCGGTAGCGGTTGTCAATCTCGTCCTCTCCCGCGGTGATGTTGCGCACGGCCTGCACATCGAGCGAGGCAAAGGCGGTCAGCGCCAGGCTGAGCAGATGGATCACCGGTTCCCCCATCGCCACCACCTCGGGCACCATCGGCAGATGGGCTACCTGCGGTGATTTCAGGCGGATATTGGCGATTTTTTTGGCGTGATCGCCCATGCGCTCCAACTCCGAAGCGATGGTCAGCGCGGCCAGGATCCGGCGCAGATCGCGCGCCACCGGCGCTTGCATGGCAATCAACTGCGTGCAGCGTTCTTCTAGCTCCATCCGTTCCTGGTTGATGCGATAATCGCTGCTCACCACCTCGCGCGCCAGGTTTAGATCGTCCGTTTGCCACACCAACAGCGCCTGATTCAAGGCCTGCACGACATCGTTGCCCATCGCCTGCAAAATACCGCTCAATTCATTCAGGCTGCGATCAAAACTCTGCCGCGTACGTGTTCCCGGCCCAGCAAATACATTTCCCACCAGTTTTCTCCCTGTTTAGCGTGCCTCGTTTTACGTCTTTTGCTTCTCGCTCCAGACGAGCTTCGCCAGCCGTTTGCCGGTTGGCGTGGTAGCCAGGCCTCCCTGGGCGGTCTCGCGGTAGCGCTCATTCATGTTGCGGCCAATCTCGGCCATCGCGTCAATCACTTCGTCCGGTGGAATGACGCTTTCCACCCCGGCCAACGCCAGGTCTACGGCAACAAAGCATTGGGCCGCGCCCGCCGCGTTGCGCTTGACGCACGGCACCTCTACCAACCCGGCCACTGGGTCGCACACCAACCCCAGCATGTTCTTCAGGGTGATAGCCACGGCGTGCGCAGATTGATGCGGCGTGCCGCCCATCAACTCGACTGCGGCGCCCGCCGCCATGGCCGCCGCGCTGCCCGTCTCGGCCTGACATCCGCCGGCCGCGCCAGAAACGTGCGCGCGGTGAATGATCACCGCACCGATGCCGCTGGCAGTGAAAAGCGCGGCGACCAGGTCGTCATCACTAAAGCCCCGCGCGGCTTGCAAGGTCAGCAAAACGCCAGGCAAGATGCCCGCCGAACCGGCCGTCGGCGTCGCCACAATGCACCCCATGCCCGCGTTGACCTCGTTGACGGCCATGGCGTGGGCTACGGCGCGGCTGAGAATAGGGCCGCTCAACGGCTGGTTGCCTGCCTCGAGCCACTGCCAAAACTTGTAGGCGCTGCCGCCGCTGATGCCGCTCAGTGAGCGCACCGGCTGCGCGACGCCCATCTCGGCGCTGCGGCGCATCACCAACAAACGCTGACGCATCCGTTCCCAGATCTCTTCGCGGGTGCGGCGGTTTTGCTTGAGTTCAGCCGTAATAACAATGTCATGCAGGGGTTTGCCTTGTTGCTCTGCGGCATCCACCATCTCAGCCAGCGAAGAGTACATGAAATCACCTCGGAAAATCGCGAAATCAAGGGGATGGTTGGAGATCAAAGATCAGAGATCAAGGCTCTAATACCAAGCAAGGGACAGTCGGTGTCTTCTTGCTCGGCGAGCAGCACGGCGCCAGAAAGCGACAAAGCAAAGAATTGTACCACCCCAGAGAATTACAAAGAAAAACTCAGGGACGGGAAAGCAGCAGTTTTCTAAAAACGCCTATGCACAAGCATCATTGTACCACAAAAAAACACGGCGAGCGCCGGAGGTCTGACGATTAAAATCGCTGCAACCATCGCCAGGCCCACCTTCGTGGCTGCTCCCCCGCCTGGCTGCGAAGTGGAAGCGGCGGCGGGGCTAACTGCAGGCGCGCCGCGTGGCCCTGGGCCTTCGGCGTGAGCGCGGCTCGACTGAGCTCGCCGAAGTCTCAGTCGAACGCTTGACGAAGGAACCTTGCACCCCGGCAAACTGGGCGGGCATCGAAAAGCCAGGCTTCCGAGTGGAAGCCTGGCTTTCTTGTTTCAAGTGTCCAGGGGCTTACGTTAGCCCCAGGGACACGGGCTTAGTTGGTGCGGCGGCGCAGGAGAGCAGTCGCGCCGGTGGCCAGCACAAGCGCCAGCGCCGCGATGAGCCAGCCGTTGATCGTGGGCGCCGCTGCGCCGCTGTCCAGGCTGCTCAGTTGGACGCCGGTTGGCTGACCGCACGGGTTGTAGGTGACCATGAAGTCGTCCGTCCAGGTGCCCGTGGCAGCCACCGAACTGTCGGTGCCGAGGCGGTAGCGGAACCACACGTTCTGGCCGGCGAACGGCAGCAGATCAACCGTCACCTGCACAAAGCCGGTGCCAGCCGGAATGTTGCCTGTCCAGGCCTGGCGGCCAGCGAGCGGACTGCCGAAGTTGACACTGATCGTGCCGTTGTAGCCGCCCGAGGTGATGTTCGCGCCGGCGTCAGTCCACGTCGCGCCGCCGTCGGTGCTGATTTCCAGCACGGCGCCGTCGAACGTGTTTTCCGTACGCACGCGATGGTAGAAGGTCAGCATGGCCGAGGTGGCCGCGCCTGGAACGGCGATAGCGTTCGTCAACTGCAAGCGCGTGTCGGTGATGGTGGCGCCATCAGGCGCAAAGGCCGAGAAGGTGCCCGTGTTGCTGGCCGTATTGACCGCGGCCCAGGCCGGCGTGCCATCGGCGGTGAAGATGCCCAGGGTGCCGCTCTCGAAGCCTTCCGTCACCGTGCAGTTATTCGGCGTGGCGGTGGGCGTGGGCGTCGCGGTGGGCGGCGAGGTCGGCGTCGGGGTTGGGGTGGGGCCGCTGCCCGTGGTGCCGCTCAGGCGGAAGAGCAGGTCAGGATCTGTGCCGACGGCGCAGGTGGCCGCGCGTGCGCCCCAGGTTGTGCAAGGTGTGCCAAAGCCGCCGCCCGGGTTCTGCCAGGCAGAAGCGCTATTGGACTGCACGGTGCGCTCGGTCCAACCCCACTGACCGCCAGCGGAGAAGTCCATGCGCGCCTGCACCGAGACCCAATAGGTGCCGGAGGGCAGAACGGCCGGGGTGGTGAGGGCGATCGTAAAGGTGCCAAGCGAGTCAGTCGGTACGAGACCCATCGCGCTGTACGCCAGGGTGCCGGGCAGGGTGCCGTTATTCTGGTAGAAGTAGACGTTGACGGCCGGGGCGGGGCCGGTGCCGTTGAAGTAGGCGCCCGGCACATAAACTTCGTTGATGCTCCAGGAGCCATCGCCGGCGGGGATCACGAAGTCGTCGGCGGCCTGGTTATCATAAGCGTCGAAACTGGCTTCGAAGTCCTGGGAAGAAACACTGTTGATGCCAGGACTATCGGTCTGGTCGTAAAGCACAACGTAAGGACCGTGGTAGGGCGCAATAGTCGGAGCGCTCGGCAGGCTGACGCTCTTGAGTGGGATGGGACCATCAACCTTGACGGGCGGATTGCCCTGGTCGGCAAAGACAAAGGTTGGCGCCAGGGTAACCAACAACAACGCGACGATCAGTAGAACAGCTAGGCGAGAACGCATGGAATATCCTCCTGTGGTGATTGAACAAAAACGGTCTTGCGAAAGTATACACGATTATCTGGTCCTGAGCACCTCCTTGACAGCGAACGTGCAGGCTTCGACGTGAGCTCAGCCGAACGGCGCGAAATCGGTGGGACTCACAAAGAAACTGTGGCGATTTTCCTCAAAGCGCCGCGGCGGCGATGCGTCTGATTGGCTACTCACATCGCAAGAAAGACAGATTTGCCTGCGAGCGTAGGCTCGATGCCGTGTTTTTGGGTGACTTCGCCTTGGGAAACGGCCCCTGCCATAGATTGACCGTGGGGCTACTGAGAAGCGGCGAAATTGTGCCACAAAATGAGGCGCTTGTCAAGATAAGCGAAAATTTTACACGGCTCTAACGCCTGATCGTATCTTTCCGACCCGCAGGTTTGACAAAGAAACAAAATTTACTATACTAGGGTATAGTATTATTGAAATCATTCTTGTCAAACTTGCTGGGCGTTTTCATCGGAAATCGCCCAGCAAGCAGGAAAGGCCCAAGCAATGAGCACCGTTCAGGTGACATGGCTGCAAAAGCAGCAGTACGTCGGCGTGGACAGCAGCAAACACGCCGTGGTGATGTCCACGCAGGATGCCGAGAATGGCATCGGCATGAAACCGTCCGACCTGCTCCTGGTCGCGCTGGGCGGCTGCACCAGCGTGGACGTGATCTCCATCCTGCAAAAGAAACGCCAGCCGGTGACCGGTCTGGAAGTCAGCATTAGCGGCGAGCAGGAGACGGACCCACCCTTCACCTTCCGTAAGGTGCACGTGGTGTACCAGGTGCGCGGCCGCGGCTTGAAGGCCAAGGCGGTTGAGGATGCCGTGGCCTTGTCAGAGGAGCGCTACTGTTCGGTGGGCGCCACCGTGCGCGCGGCCGCCGTGATCACCCACGAGATTCAGATCATTGACGAAGCCGAAGCGCCCTGAGCGCCAAAGCGCCGTCGCTGCATTTGTCGTACAAGACCAAAACAGCTTGACAAACTGAAACCATGTGCTATACTTAGGTTGTCCAAGCCGGGGGCTGGAGGGGATCGGGGGACTCTCCACCTCCGGTTTGGCGCGTCCAGGAGGCGTGACGATCGGCTCAGGCTACGCCGGCTTTGACCAGCGCCCCAATGCCTTCGCCGGCCACCTGGCGCCAGTCAGGATTGGCAGGCGGAAACCGTTCGTCCTCTAGTTCCCACGGCTCGGTCAAGCGCAGCAAACCCAGGCGCAGGCTCACGGTCAGCGCGGACTTCGGCGAGGCCCTCGACAAGCTCAGGCCCCGTGCGGTGAGCCTGACTTCGGCGAGCTCAGTCGAGCCGTCGAACCGCAGTGGAGCCGCGCCAGGCGGCGCGTCGGTTGACTCCTGCGCGCCCGCGCGCCGAATTCGCAGCACGGTTGGGCCTTGCTGAAAGCGCCACCAGCCATCCACCAGCATTACCTGCGCATCCTCTGTCTGCGCCAGGCGCTGCGCGCGGTTCACCACCCAAACCTGGTTTGTGCGGCTGGAAAGAAAAGCCACGAGCGGGGCATTTTCCACATCGGTCTCTTCAACGGCTTCCAGTTCGTCTAGCGCAGTAAGTTCAAGCGCCGCGCCCTCCAGGTAATCCGCCGGCGCCAGCACCCCATAATCGCCCGAATGGCGCAGCGCCACGCGCAGCCCCTCCTGATCTCCGCGCTGCTGCACATGCCAGCGCACGACATCCCGCGTGAACGAGCGGATAGCGGGCGAGTGGTGCAGGGTCAAATGCAGCAGGCTGTCATGGCTGATGATGGGCGCCAGGGCCGCAACGAAAGCCTGCTGCGCCTCACGCGTGGCCGCGCCCGCGTAATGGATCTCGACCAGGCGCAGGAGCACGCCCGCGTTGGTCAACAGCGCGGCCGCCAACGACCCGGGAACCGCGGCGGCGGTCAGTAGATCATCTAGGACCAAATGGGGATGAACGACGATGCGCGGCGGCACCAGGGCCAGGTTGCGGGCGGGCGCGGGCGCGGCCAGCCGCGCGGCCAGGGTTTCGCGGCTGGTTTCTGGATCCTCGAAAGCCTTGAGAATCTCTGGCACGTCAACGCCGGGCGCGGAAGAAAATTGGGGAAATCCCAGGTCCAAGGGCCACCTCATGGTGTAAGTACAAGAAAGGCTATTCAGCCTCCGGGCGACCGAGGTCGCTGCAACGATTACGAAGCCTCCCGTTGGAGGCTACCGGTAGTCGGCGAAGGCCGACTTTGTAGCTGTTGCAGCGGTTTCAACCGCCCGCCCAGGCTGGCTGAATAGATACCAAGAAAAATTCATGCGAGCAGGCAGAGTATAACGGCAAGGAGAATCGGAAGCAAACCGCGCGTGGCAAAGATGGGTGCGAGCGTAGGAGCAGAAAACGAAAAACACCGGCTCGCCCTAGCCGGTGTTTCTCGTCGTTCGTTTGGGAGGAAGGAAGGAGGAAGCTTTGAACTTTTACCGAAGCCCCGTTAACTTCGGCTTTTCTCGTGCAACCTTGAGAAGAGTATCGTATGCTTGGTTTAAGGCCAGATGAGAAAGGGATTAAGCCAAGCTATAACTTCATCGCTCATGGGCCGCTGGCCGTCCACCTTACTGCGCCATGGCGATTCTACCCTGTCACAAATTCACGCTGATCGGTGTTATAATAAACGGAGCGTGAAAAAGCAAGCCATGATCGTGAAGCGGATGCCCCTTCCACACGAGGCGACCAGGTTGAGTAAGGACTTCGGCGAGCTCGGTCGAGCCGTCGGCGCAGCGGCCGCGCAGGCGGATGAAAAAGCATTTGAGGCTTCGTTCCAACAGCACTATGCACGCGTCTATAATCTGCTTTTCCGGCTGGTCGGCGACCGCGCCGAGGCGGAAGACCTGGCGCTGGAGGTGTTCTCTCGTCTGTGGGAACGGGCGCCCGCGCCAGCGGCCATCCGTGCAGGCGAGCACCTGGGCGGCTGGCTGTACCGGGTGGCGATGAACCTGGGCTTCAATGCACTGCGTTCAGCGCGGCGCCGGTCGCATTACGAGGCGATTTCCTACGAAAACGGCGCGGAAACCGCCTCTGCATCCAGAACTGCTGGCGCGATGGATCCAGCCCAGGCGGCCGAGTTGGCCGATGCGCGCGCTCAGGTGCAAGCCGTGCTGGGCCAGATGAAGCCGCGCGACGCGCAAATCCTGGTGCTGCGGCACAGCGGTTTGTCGTACAAAGAGATTGCAGCCGCGCTGGAGATCGCCCCTGGTTCGGTGGGCACGCTGCTGGCGCGCGCCGAACGCGCCTTTGAGCAAGTCTACGAGGACTATGAACCGGTCACGGCAAGACGATGAGGAAATGGGACAGAAGAGGAGATTGACATGCACCCGACAGAAGCAACGCTGCGATCCTATCTCGATCATGAATTGGCGAGCGCCGCACACGCCCAAACCGCGGCGCACCTGACGACCTGCGCGGATTGCCAGGCGCATCTGCAGACGCTGGAGGCACGCGCGGCGCGCGTCGGCCAACACGTGAGCCGGCTCGCACCTGATGCCGCTGCGGCCCCGCGCCCGGCGCACCTGGTTTATGCGCGCTGGCAGGCCGAGCGCACTTCCCCCAGGTCTGCCGGCCTGGAAAATTTCGGTTTTACACTACAAAGGAGTCTAACCATGTTACGTTCTCTGTTTAGCGGGCGCTATCGCCCGGTGGGCGTGAGCCTGGCGCTGATTGTCTTACTGGCTGTGGCGCTTTCGGCGGCGCCAGTGCGCACCCTGGCCAGTCAACTCCTGGGCATTTTCCGCGTCCAGCAGGTGGCCGTGGTGCCGGTAGATATGAGCACGCTCGAAGGGCTGAGCAATAACGCCGCCCTCTCGCAGCAGGCCGAAGCGTTGTTTGCCGAATCGGTCAAGACGACACGCGAGGCCGGACAACCGCAGGAAGTGGCCACCGCCGCTGAGGCCAGTACGGCCGCCGGGTTCCCGGTGCGCGTGCTGGATGCCGGCGCAGGCGCGCTGACGCTGACGATCGAGCGCGGCCCGGCGATGGAGATGACCATCAATCGCGCACGCGCCCAGGCCTTGCTGGAGGCCGCCGGGCATACAGACATCAAGCTGCCCGCGACGCTGGACGGCGCGCCGATTGCAATTGACATTCCCACGGCGGTGGTGAGCCGTTACGGCGCCTGCCGCACCGCGGGTGAGCGCCAGTCGCAGATGGATACCTGCCTCATCCTGACGCAATTGCCCAGCCCCACGGTGACAACGCCGCCCGACCTGAACATGCAAGAGTTGGCCGCCGCCGGGCTGCAAATGGCCGGGCTGAGTCCCCTCGAAGCGCAGGCCTTCAGCCGCACGGTTGACTGGACATCCACCCTGGTTATTCCTATCCCTGTGGGACAAGCTGACTACCAGCAGGTGTTTGTAGACGGCGTCACCGGCTATCTGATTGCCAGTACTGGCAACAATGGCCTGCCGAACCAGACCCTCATCTGGACGCGTGACGGCATGATCTATGACCTGACCACGTTCAACCCCAAGTCAGACCTGGTCGCCATCGCAGGGCAGCTGCATTAGGATCATCTGAATGACAGCAACTCACGCCATTGAAACCAACGCGCTGCGCAAAGTCTTTGGCGACAATGTGGCGGTGCGGGGCCTTACGCTGACCGTGGAGCAGGGCGAGGTCTTTGGCTTTTTGGGGCCTAATGGCGCCGGCAAAACCACCTCCATCAAGATGCTCCTGGGGCTGGCGGCGCCCACGGCCGGCGCGGCCTGGCTGCTCGGTGCGCCGTTGGGCGACCGCCCGACGCGGGCAAAGATCGGCTTTTTGCCGGAACATTTCCGTTTTCACGACTGGCTCACCGCGCAGGAGTTCATGACCCTGCACGGTGAGCTGTATGGCATGACGGCAGAGACCAGGCGCCGGCGCAGCGCTGATCTATTAGAACGGGTGGGCCTGACGCCTTTCCGGGATAAACAACTGCGCACCTTTTCCAAAGGCATGCTGCAGCGCATTGGCCTGGCGCAGGCGCTGTTGAACGAACCGGCCCTGGTCTTTTTGGACGAACCCACCTCTGGGCTGGACCCGGTGGGGCGGCGCCTGGTGCGCGACATCATCGGCGATCTACGCCGCCAGGGAACGACCGTTTTCCTCAATTCGCACCTCCTGAGCGAGATCGAGATCACCTGCGATCGCGTCGCGTTCATCAAGCACGGCGAAGTGCTGCGGGTCAGCGCGCTGAAGGGCCTGGTGACGGGCGAAACCAGCGTGACGATCCACGCCGCCGGTCTGACCGAAGATATGACGGCAGGGTTGCGCGCCTGGGGGCAGGATGTGCGCGTGGACGGCGAACAGGTGACGCTGGCCGTGGCCGATGACCAGGCGCTGCCGCAGATTGCGCGCTACCTGGTGGAACAGGGCGCGGCGCTGTACGCCATGACGCCGCAGCGCCTGTCGCTGGAAGACCTGTTCATCCAGATCGTGGGCACCGACGGGGGGTTGTAAATGCAAATGTTGGATTTCTCCGCGCTGCGCCCCGTGAAGATCATCGCGCGCCTGACCCTGCGCGAGGTCGTGCGCCGGCGCATGGTGCTGGCAGCCGGGCTGTTGGGCCTGGCTTTTCTGTTGATTTACAACCTGGGCTTCTTCTTCCTCTACCGCGAGATTCGCACCTCCGGCGGCCTGGGGCAAACCCTGGCGCGCAATGAGTTCTTCAACTTCATTTCCATGGCTGGCATGTACGCGGTCAATTTCCTGGGCATCGTCATGGCCGCGCTGATTGCCGCGGACACCCTGGCCGGAGAAATCGGCACGGGCACGATTCAGGCCGTGGTCACCAAGCCGCTGCGCCGCGGCGAAGTGGTGCTGGGCAAGTGGCTCGGCTTCGTCATCCTGCTCACGCTCTACCTGACGCTGATGGGGGGCGGGGTTTTTGTCAGCCTGTGGGCGCAGGCTGGCTACCGTGCGCCGCATGTCTTGACCGGCCTGGCGCTGATCTACTTCAACAGCCTGCTCATGATGAGCGTCACCCTGGCGTGCAGCAGCGTTCTGAGCACCCTGGCGACGGGTGGGGTGGTCTTTGGTCTCTACAGCCTGGCTTTCATCGGCGGCTGGGTCGAGCAGTTCGGCACCCTGGCGCACAACCAGACGGCCGTGCAGGTCGGCATCATTTCCAGTCTGTTGATTCCAAGCGAGGCGCTGTGGAAACGCGCGGCCAATGAGATGACCTCGCCCCTGGTGCGCGAGCTGGGCTTTTCGCCCTTCACCTCCAACTCCGTGCCCAGCGTGGCCATGATCGTCTATGCCGGCTTCTACCTGGCCGCGGCGCTCTGGTTTGCCATCCGCCGCTTTCGGGCGCGCGATCTGTAGCGGAGATGGAAGACCGGAGACCGGGGATCATCCACCTTAAACGAGAGCGGAAACATCCTGAGTTACACAAATGCTATAAAAGTGTCAAATGATGATTTACACTAAACGGCTGTTTGTGTAAAGTGTGGGGCGCGTAAAAACCCGGCTTCTTGGAGAAGCCGGGCTTCTTTACTCATTGATTTTACCGCCATAGATGCTTTGACGATTCTTGCCCGCGCCGCGGCGCCACTGCCAGTAGCGGCCTTTGCCATCCGCGCCGCGTGGACCGAAACGCTCCTGGCGCCAGCCCGGAGCCTGAGCCTGTCGAAGGCTCGACTGCGGTTCGACGGCTCGACGGCTCGACTGCGGTTCGACGGCTCGACTGAGCTCGCCGAAGTCAGGCTCACCGCACGGGGCCTGAGCTTGTCGAAGGCTCGACTGCGGTTCGACGGCTCGACGGCTCGACGGCTCGACTGAGCTCGCCGAAGTCTGAGCTCGCCGAAGTCTGAGCTCGTCGAAGTCAGGCTCACCGCACGGGGCCTGAGCCTGTCGAAGGCCGCTCACCCGGAGGCGCGCGTCGCTGTGGAC
>JBGAVB010000200.1:0-5440 GCA_044228345.1 Anaerolineae bacterium
GACCCACGCCAGCACGTGGAGCGCCTGTTGATCCAGCGCGCGCCCGCGTACGGCGCCATTCCGCTGCAGTTGGACACCGAGGGCCTATCGGTTGCCGCCGTGGGTGATCGGGTCATTGCCCTGGCGCTGGGCCTGACCGACGGCGAATTTTACGCACTGCCGGTGCATGCGCCCGGCGCTGACTACACGATCATCATTGGCGAAGGCGCCCTGGCGCATCTGGCCGATTTGCTGAGCGGCCTGCGCATCGGCCCAACCGTGGCCCTCGTCACCAACGACACGCTGGCGTCGCTGCATGGCGCGGCAGTGATGCATGCGCTGCAAGCGGCCGGCCTGGCGCCGGTGCTCTGCACCATCCCCGATGGCGAACCATTCAAGACGCTGGACACCGTGCGCGATTTGTACGCGCGCTTTGCGCAGGCCCAACTGGAGCGCCAAAGCGCCGTCATCGCCCTCGGCGGCGGTGTGGTGGGCGACACGGCCGGGTTTGCCGCGGCAACCTATCTGCGCGGCATGCCCTTCATTCAAATGCCGACCACCCTGCTCTCGATGGTGGATGCCAGCGTCGGCGGCAAGGTGGGGGTTGATCTGCCGGGCGTGGGCAAGAACCTGGTAGGCGCGTTCAAGCAGCCGCTGCTCGTGGCGGCGGACACGGCTTTGCTGGAGACTCTGCCGCCGGCCGAATTCCGCGCCGGCCTGGCGGAAGTGGTCAAACACGGCATCCTGGCCGCGCCAGACCTCTTCGCCGACCTGGAAGGCCGCGGGCCGCGTTCGCTGCCCCACCTGATCGCGGAGGCGGTGCGCGTGAAGGTCAACGTGGTGGAGGCGGATCCGTTCGAGCAGCACATCCGCGCGCACCTGAACCTGGGGCACACGTTCGGCCATGCGCTGGAGTTGGTTTCCAACTTCAGCATGCGCCACGGCGAGGCCGTCGCCATCGGCCTGGCGGCGGCCAGTCACCTGGGCGTGGCTGTGGGCCTGTGCGACAGCCAGGTGCGCGATCGCATCGTGCGCCTGCTGGAGCGCCTGGGGCTGCCGGTGCAGATGCCGGACTCGGTCACGGCCAGCGCGCAGGAGCTGCTGGCTGCCATGAGCAGCGACAAGAAGAAGAAGGACAACCGCCTGCGCTTCATCGTCCCGCGCCAGATTGGGCAGGTGGAGATGGCCGACAACCTCGCGGTCGAGGCGATCATCGCGGCCTGGCGCAAGGTTGGCGCAAAGAGTGATTGAAGGTTGAAGATTGAAGATTGAAGATTGAAGATTGAAGACCGGAGACCGGAGACCGGAGACCGGAGACCGGAGACCGGAGACCGGAGACCGAAGACCCTAATCCACAGATCATCCGCTTTCCACATACCCGATCTCTGATCTCTGATCTCTAATCTGCGCTCTGCGCTGTCTACGTGCGCGCGTGGGCGGGCACGGTCAGCGCCTCGTTGAGTGGATCGTCGCGCTTGACCACGTAGGTGACGATGCCGCTGGCAAGCAGCTCTGCCAACACAGGCGTGCTGGGCACGCTGGGACCGAAACTGGCTGCGTCCACCACCACGGCCACGCTGTACACGCCGCGCCGCTGCAGGTCGCGCAGCGCGGCCACCCAGGTTGGATCAGGCGATGACGAAATCACGATCAACGTGGTGTGCCGCGACAACGATTGCCCTTCGCCCGTCAGCACTTGACTGAAGGGAATGTTGCCCAACGGCTCGATGACCGCCAACGTCTCCAGGATTTTGGTTAGCTGCCGCTCGCCGCGGTCCGCCTGGATCACTTCACGATGACGACTATGCGCAACCAGGCCAACCGAGCGATTGCGCAGGATGAAATGGCGAGCCAGAGAGGCGGCCGCTGACACCACGTACTCCTCGGTGCTCGGCGCCAGGGCAATGCCATGCCGGCTCTCCTTCCACAGAACGGCCGGGCCTTCATCGCGCTCCACCGGATGCCACGGCGCCTTGACATGCACGCTACGATCCATATCCACGATCAACCAGAGATCGGCCGTGGGATCGAGTTCGAACTCCTTGACCACCAGACGTCCGGTGCGCGCCACCGATTTCCAATGAATGCGATTGTAGCTATCGCCCGGCTCGTAGTCGCGCACCCCAGAGACATTGGTCGTCACGTAGTGGGTGCGCCGGCGCATGGCGTCGCCGCCGGTCAAGATGCCAATGGGCGGATTGAAGGCCGGAATATCTACCGTGATCGGATAGACGACGATGGGCGACGTGGCCGGCAGGGTGCGGCTGAAGCGGAAAAGGCCCAGCGGGTCGCCGCTGCTCAAGGTCAGCGGGCCAAGCATGAAGCGGCCGCGCTGCTGGCAGACCGTGCGCACAATCCAGCGCTGACGGCGCTTGCCGCCCAGGGAACTGACGACATGGCTGGCGTGGTGCGCGGGTAGGGTGGAAAAATCGCGCACCTCCAGCCAGAGTTTGGGCAGCCGGCTCAGATTGCGCACCTCGAACTGTTCTTCGGCCATTTTGCCCACCTGGGCGCGGCGCGCGCGCGTGAAGCGCGCGACGCGAACCCCGTTGACATTGGCATACGCCCAGACTGCGCTCAGCACAATCGCGGCCGTCAGCAAATAGAAGATATTCCAGGCCAGCTCGCGCCCGGTGTTCAGCGCAAAGGCCAGGCTCAGCAGCCAGCCCAGCAGAATTGCCCAAAGACGGTGCATGATGAATTACATGTCCATGGCGGAAACGGTGATCATCAACGGGCTTTCACGCGGGTGCCAGGAATCGGCACTGAATCGAGCACCTCGCCCATGATCGCGCGCGCATCCACATTCTTGATGCGCGCCGACGGGCTGATGATGATCCGATGAGAAAGCGTGAAATCGGCCAGGGCCTTGATGTCATCAGGAATCACGAAATTGCGACTCTCGATGGCCGCACGTGCGCGCGCCGTCTTGTACAAGGCCAGGCTGCCGCGCGGACTGGCGCCCAGGTAGACATCGGGATGTTTGCGCGTGGCGTTGGTCAACAGGACGATGTATTCCTTGATCAGATCGTCCATGTAGACCTCTTTGACCGTCTTCTGCGCCGCGACCAGCTCGTCTGCGGTAATCACCTGCTCGATGTCTTCGATGGGATGATGGGTTTGCTGCGAATTGAGAATGGCGATCTCATCGGCCTGGCTCGGATAGCCCAGGCTGATGCGCATCATGAAACGGTCCACCTGCGCTTCCGGCAGTGGAAAGGTGCCCTCATATTCGATAGGGTTTTGCGTCGCCAACACCAGGAAGGGGCGCTGCAGCAAATGGGTGATGCCATCCACCGTCACCTGGCGCTCCTCCATCGCTTCCAGCAGGGCCGCCTGGGTCTTCGGCGTCGCGCGGTTGATTTCGTCCGCCAGCACAATTTGGGCCATGATGGGGCCTGGGCGGAACTCAAACTCGCGGTCGCGCTGGTTGAAAACGGAGACGCCGGTCACGTCGCTGGGCAGCATGTCCGGCGTGAATTGAATGCGCTTGAAGGTGCAACCGATTGAACGCGCCATGGCGCGGGCCAGCATCGTCTTGCCAACGCCTGGCACATCCTCAATCAATAAGTGACCTTCACAGAGCAGCGCAATCAAGGTGCTCTTGACCTCGGCGCGCTTACCGATGATCACTTTTTCAACATTGGCAACCATGCGCTCAGCCAGGGATTCGACTGGGTTCATACTTCTCCTCTGCTTACACAACGCTTAGAATCGTGGCATTATAGCAGGTGTTCCCAGATTTGCCAGTAGGGTTATACCATTCTGACCTTCTTAATGAATTCTTAATGTTTGCTTTTTCCATTTTCGTTTTACCCTGTGCTATAATCTGCCTGTGCCGACCATACTCATTCAAGACATCCAGGTCAATTACCAGGCCATTGGTCGAGGACCGCTGGTGTTGTGTCTGCACGGCTGGGCCAGTTCACTGCGCATGTGGCAGCGCATCAGCAAGCAGTTGGCTTCACACTATCGGGTCATCAGCCTGGATTTGCCAGGCTTCGGCGACTCCAGTCTACCCGGCCCCGGCTTCGATTTTGCCGCCGAGAACTACGCCGCCGTGGTCAGCGCATTTCTTGCGCAGGCAGCCAGCGCCCCGGCGGTCACGCTGGGTCATTCGATGGGCGGTCTGATTGCGATCCATCTCGCGCAGCGTCACCCCGACCAGGTCAGCGGCCTGGTGCTCTCGAATCCGGTGATTACGGGCAACATCGGGCCTGGGCTCAGCGCGTTTCTGCGCTCACGCATGGGGCAGCGCATCCTGCAGCTTTCCCAGCATTCGCGCCTGCTTGCGCCCCTGGGTCAGCGCGCATTTCTCGCCGATCCGCGCTTTTTCCGCGGCCCTGCGCTGCAGCGCACCATCACGGACCTGGCCCGCTCCGCGCCGGAAGCGCTCTCTGGCTGCCTGCGGACTATCTTGGAAAGCGACGTGAGCAGTCGCCTGGCGGATATCGAGATGCCGACCCTGGTTATCACGGGCGCGCATGATCGCACCATTCCAGTGGCCGATGCACGCCTGGCTGCGCAGCGAATCCAGGGCGCGCACCTGTCTATCGTGCCGCGAGCCAGTCACTTGCCGATGGACGAACAGCCTGTGCTGTTCGATCGCCTGGTCGAAGGCTATCTCACGCGCTATGCCCCGCGCCCGAAGTTGAGCGCGGCGGTCTGATTCTCAATGCACGGACACCAAGCCATTTATGAGTGATCGAATCCTTGTCGTTGAAGACGAACCCAAAATTGCCAACCTGCTGCGCCGCGGCCTTCTCTACGAAGGCTACACCGTGGATGTGGTCGGCGACGGTGAAAGCGGCCTGCAGCTGGCGCGTGACACTCCGCCTGACCTGGTCATCCTGGACGTCATGCTGCCGGGCATTGACGGGCTGGAGGTCTGCCGGCGCTTGCGCGCGGCGAGCGATGTGCCGATTGTGATGCTGACGGCCAAGGACTCCATCCCTGACCGGGTGGCCGGGCTGGACAGCGGCGCGGATGGGTATATCTCCAAGCCTTTCAGCTTCGAAGAACTGCTCGCGCGCATCCGCGCGCTGCTGCGCCGCATGCGCGTCAACACCACCGCGCGCGAGGAAATCCGCTTTGGCGACCTCTCGCTCAACTACGCCACGCGTGAAGTGCAGCGCGGCAGCCGTCGCCTGGATTTGACCGCAAAAGAGTTCGATGTGCTCCAGTTGTTCATGCAGCATCCACGCCAGGTGCTGACCCGCGACATCATCTACGAGCGCATCTGGGATTATGATTTCGGCGGCGAATCGAACATCATCGAGGTCTACATTCGTTATCTGCGCACGAAGTTGGAAGCCAACGGTGAGCCGCGTTTGCTGCAGACGGTTCGCGGGGTCGGGTATGTCCTGCGCGAAGAGTAGCAGCCTCCGGCATCCATCAATCGGGGCGCGCCAACCCCAACGCAGTGAGGCCTAACCATCATGTCTATTCGTTTTCGCCTCAT
>JBGAVB010000201.1:0-5396 GCA_044228345.1 Anaerolineae bacterium
AATGAGGCCAATGTTGCCCTCTTGGATCAAATCGAGGAAGGGCACGCCGCGGCCAATGTATTTTTTGGCGACACTGACGACAAGCCGTGAATTGGCTTTGATCAGGCAGTCTTGGGCCAGCTTGCCATCAAACATCACATGAACAAGGTCGTCACGCTGCACGGTTTCATCAGGTTCATCATCATACTCATGACGGGCCAGACGCCCCATCTCGATGCGGCGGGCGTAATCCACCTCCTCTTCGGCGGTGAGGAGACGCACGCGGCCGATCTCTTTGAGATAGAGGCTGATCGAATCGTCGGCTTCCGAATATTGAAAATCGGCGAGATCGCCATCATCCAAGTCGGTTTCGTGCTGCACCTTGCGTGCGATTGGTCGTAGACGAACCGTCGCCAGCGATTTCTCGCACAGCGCCGTCTCCTCATCATCGAGCGTCTCTACTTCAGTCCCGATTTCGCGACCCGTTTTTTCTGCCACACGTCCAAAGGCGGCAACTGGCTCGTCTTTGAGCTTTGTCATGGCAGCAAGCGGCTTGTCTGTACTGATTCTCCTATCGTTCACAAGTGCGCTCCTCCCTGGTGTTGGCGCAAGACCACAAGTGATGCGGCGACAAACCGACAGCCAACTCATGTAGTACGCATTTATAACAGAAGCCGCGGCGGCTGTAAATGATTTGGCGCAGGGTTGGCAGCAGACTTTTCATGAAAATTACGGCGTATGAGCCGGAAGCTCGAAAAAAAATTTGACACACCTGCTTGATTATGCTATAGTCGCTGGCCTAAACGTCAATTCAAATCGTCAGTTTTTGCCATTCCTGAGGAGGGCGCAATTAGCAGTAAGCTGCAGCTACGTGTCAACGAGATGATTCGCACCCGTGAAGTACGGGTGGTGGATGATGAGGGTAAGCAACTCGGCATTTTGCAGGTTCGTGATGCCTTGATCCTGGCCCGGCAAAAGGGATTGGACTTGGTAGAGGTCGCCCCGAACGCGGTGCCGCCTGTCTGTCGGTTGATGGACTTTGGCAAGTTCCAGTATGAGCGAGCCAAGAAAGAACGCGATGCCCGCAAAGCCCAGAAGCAGATCGAAGTCAAGGAAGTGCGTTTGCGCCCGAAGACAGGCGAGCACGATGTGGCGTTCAAGGTGCGCGACGCCCGACGCTTTATCAGCGAGGGCAATAAGGTAAAGATCCGAATCCGTTTTCGTGGACGTGAGATTACGCACCCTGAAGTAGCCAAGGAAATGCTTGATCGCGTAGCGCAGGAGATGGGAGATATTGCCGCGATTGAACAAGCGCCGGCAATGGAAGGAACCAGCCTGCTGATGATCTTGATGCCGAAGGAAAGTTGACCTGGTCGGGTTTCGAGCCGACTTTCGCGCCGACAATGGAACAGCCGCTAATCACAAGCAGAGCAAGACAGGTTGCCCACGGCTGACCTGACACCGCTCTGTTTGTGTGTGCAAATGGAAGATTAAACGAAGAGAGAGCAAGGGAGACGTTGTATGCCAAAGTTGAAGACTCACAAGTCAACAGCCAAGCGCTTTCGCTTTTCAGGCGGCGGTAAGCTCCTGCGCCGCATTCAGGGGCAGGGGCACCTCAAGCGTAAGAAAACGCCAAGCCTGAAGAGCGACTATCGCGATACGGTCACCGTGAAGGCGGTAGCCTTCGTGAAACGAGTCAAGAAGTTAGCTCCGTACCTGGAACACAAGTAAGTCCTATCAATCATGATGCAGGATGGCCAGTACGAAGTGCTATCTGGCTCCAGGCTGTAGCCGCCATCCGAGGAGAAAGTTATGTCACGAGTAAAACGAGGCGTCCCCGCCAGGCAGCGACACAAAAAAGTGCTGAAGATGATGAAGGGCCAATTTGGCACACGTCATCGCCTTTTCCGTCGCGCCAATGAAGCAATGCTCAAGTCATTGTTCTATGCGACACGCGACCGCCGAAATCGCAAACGTGAATTTCGCGCGTTGTGGATTACACGCATCAACGCAGCTTCGCGCCAAAACGGGCTGTCCTATAGCCGTTTTGTTCACGGTCTGCAGACGGCCGGGGTAGCCATTGACCGCAAAATGCTGTCTGAACTGGCCGTGCGCGACGCGGGCGTTTTCACCCGCCTGGTGGACCTGGCCAAGCAATCTCTCTAACCGTTTGTTCCCATCTTCCAATCAACACCGCGCCCATGCCGCACCGGGCGCGGTGTTTTTACATCACTTTTTTGCCTGGCCCCAGCCGAGGAAAGCGCCGCACCGTGATTACCAGTTCAAGCAATGCGCGCGTGAAGTTGATACGGGCCTTGCTGCAGGAGCGCAAAGCTCGTCAAGAGGCGCGCCTGTGGTGCCTTGAAGGCGTGCGCTTGCTTGAAGAGGCCCTGGACGCCCATCTGCAGCCGCTGTTTGCCTTGTATGCATCAGAACGGCTGACGAACCCGCGCACCGCCGCCCTGCTTGCGCGGCTGCGCAGCCAGCAGGTCGTGTGCGAGGAAGTCCGCGCCCAGGTGCTTGATGCCGCCAGCGCCACGACGACCTCCGCGGGCATCATGGCCGTCGCGCCCTGGCCTCAACCGCTTCCTGTGGCGGCCGACGGCCTCGTACTGATTCTGGATGGGTTGAGCGATCCAGGCAACCTGGGCACGGTCCTGCGTACGGCCCTGGCTGCTGGCTGTGCGGGCGTGCTGCTTGCGCCTGGCTCCGTGGATGAGTACAACCCCAAGGTGGTGCGTTCGGCCATGGGCGCGCACTTTCGTTTACCCTTGCGCCGCCTGGAGACATGGCAGGAAGCGGCGGCCCTGGTGGCGGACCGTCGAATCTGGCTGGCCGATGCGCATGGCGAGATGCTCTACGATGCCGTGGATTGGCGGACGCCTGCGGCCTTGATCATTGGCAGCGAGGCCGCAGGCGCCAGCGCTGAGGCACGGCGCCTGGCGGTGGGTACGGTCAAAATTCCGATCGCGCAAGCCGAGTCGTTGAACGCGGCCGCGGCCGCTGCCGTTTTTTGCTTCGAAGCTGCGCGCCAGCGCCGTCACCGCGATCAACCGCATCCGTCGCGGGTATGATTAACTCCCGCCTAGCAGGTTGCCCAGGTTGATGTTCGTTCCGCCGCTGCTGCCGCGGCCGCCCACCTGCGGCATGAACTGCGCCACTTTTCCTGCCAGTTTGGACATCGGCATCGTTTGCAGCCAGACGCGGCCCGGTCCGCGCAGCGTCGCCAGGAAAAGCCCTTCGGCGCCCAGCAAAAGATTGCTCAACCCGCGGATGATTTGGACATCGAAATCTACCGTCGGTTCGATCATGGCAATATGGCCGGTGTCCACTTTGAGCATCTGATTCGCCTGCAAGTTGTACTCGACCACATCCCCGTCAATCTCCACAAACACCGTCCCAGGCCCGGTCAGGCGTTGCATGATAAAGCCTTCGCCGCCGAAAAGGCCGGCGCCCAGGCGCTTACGAAACTGCATGTCAAGGTCAACTGACTTCTCTGCGCACATGAAGGCGTCTTTCTGCACGATCATGGACTGTCCAGCGTCCAGCTTGAGGTCAATGATGCGGCCAGGGAACTCACTGGCGAAAGCGATGAGGCCTGGCTGGTTGTTCGCCACGGTGAAATCGGTGACGAACAGGGATTCACCGCTGAGCGCGCGTTTGAACATCTTGCCCAGGCCGCCGCCGGTGTTGGTGTTCATCTCGATATTCGAACTCATCCAACTCATGCCGCCAGCTTCCGAGAAAATGGTCTGGCCCGGCTCCAGTTGAATGGTCACGACTGGCAGGGTGGCGCCAGCAATCTGATACTTGAGGTCGTTTGGCATGGATTCTCCCTTGTGTTTGTTTTCTACCGTCTACCCTCTACACGCTTACGAATACGGGTCAGCCAGGCGCAGGTTTCATGACCCACGCGCCAGAAAATTGGCGGATAGTTGACAGCCCGCAGACAGCCTTCTTGCGTCAGATGTGGTACAATCCCTGCGCCCGCTGAAGCATACCCGATAGGCGCGGAAGCCTGTGAGTTTACGCGGCCCAAACGATAGGTCAGCAACCTGCCTGGAAGGCAGGCAAAGAAGCAAGGAGTCTCTATGTTCATTGCACGAGCACTCAGCGTGTTTGGTTGGTTGTTGTTGGTGGCTTTCTTGGCGTATGTTGTCAACGTGGTCCTGGGTCGCAGCCGCGGCACCACCACGGCCCGCCTTTCTCCGCCGCTGTTGGTTGGATGGCTGCTCATCGCGCTGATTGTGATGACCCTGGGAGCCGGCGTCGTGGTGATTGATGCCGGTGAAGTCGGCGTCGTTTTCAATGCTGTTAGCGGCACCCGCAATCAACCGCTGTATCCAGGCATCAACTTTATTGTGCCCTACGTGGAAACCGTTTATCGTTACAGCACCCTGGAACAGGTCTATACGATGACCAAGGTGTCCAATGAAGGCCCGGTGCAAGGCGACGACTCGCTGTGGTCGCCAACCGCCGAAGGATTGCAGGTGGGAATTGACTCGTCCACGCGCTTTAAGCTCAACCCCGCGCGGGCGGCCGACATTCACAACAACCTGCGCGACTACGAAAACATCTTGGTGCGCCCCACGATTCGGTCGGTTGTGCGTTTGATGGTGTCGCAGAACAAAGTGACCGACGTCTATGGCGCCAAACGCGCCGCGATTCAGGTTGAGATCGAGAAGATGATCCGGGAGCGTTTCGAGAAGGAGGGCTTGCTCCTGCTGGCCTTTGACATTCGTAATGTCAACTTCACCGATGACTATGCTGCTTCCATCGAGCAGAAGCAGATTGCGCAGCAGCAGGCTGAACAGATGCAGTTCACCTTGCAGCGCGAAGAACAGGAGGCCCAACGTAAGCGGATCGAGGCCGAAGGTGTCAAGACGTCTGCCATTTTGCGCGCGCAGGGCGAAGCAGAAGCGCTGCGTCTTGTCAACGAGCAGATCGGTACGAACGATAACTTGTTGGTTTACCGCTACATCGAGAAGCTGGCGCCCAACATCAGCGTGATGCTCCTGCCGTCAGGCAGTCCCTTCCTGGTCAACCTGGATCAGCTCAAGGGCGGGACAGCCTCCTCTGCCACCAACCCACCGAAATGACCGCGGCCGCTGAGCGGCGTTCTCATCTCTCATAATCAAAAGCCGGGCCATCAGCCCGGCTTTTGATTTGGCGCCCCCGGCAGGACTCGAACCTGCGACGCACGGTTTAGGAAGCAGGGGAAAGCCCCGCTGACGCGCTCTAGGGCGCTCCCGAGCGTTGGCGAGTCGGCAAACTCGGGCAAAGCGTGGTCGTAGAAGGCCGCGACGAGGTTGCCCGCGGAGCCGTAGAGCAGCGGCGAGAGCGCGTCGTTCGGCTGAATGGTCGCGATGGTGATGCCCTCGTAGAGCCGCTCGATCCCCGTCGAGAGGAGGTGATCC
>JBGAVB010000202.1:0-5373 GCA_044228345.1 Anaerolineae bacterium
CGGATTTGGCCGTGGTGGACATGAAGTCGCCGCACCTGACCCCACGCTACCAGCTCAGCCCCTCCAACATCTATTCGCACCTGGTTTACGCGGCCAAGGCCAGCGATGTCTGCCAGGTGATGGTAGATGGTCAATGGCTGATGCGCGATGGTGAACTGCTCACGATTGATGTGCCGCTTGTGATCGAGAAGGCGACCGAGTTCGCAGCCCGCATCAACACCTTCATCGGTCATCGCGAGCAAAGCCTGCTCGACAAGCTGCTGGCGGTTAGCGACCTGGACACACAGCAGTCGCTGCAGGAGTCGTTCGAAGTGCAGGTGAAAGTAGAAGTGGAAGACCTGCGCCCGATCGAGGACCTGCTGCACCAGGCGCCGTTCGAGATCATTCGGCGCAGCGTACGCCAGCAGTTCGACACCTATTTTCTGTTCGATGAAGGCAAGATGGGCGGCTATGTGCGTTACCGCGAGGATAACAAGATCATGGAGCCGGAAGATGGACGCCAAGGCGTAGGGCCTGGCCCATCCATTCAGCCGCGCTACTACCTGACCGTGATCGGCGAAACCAAAGAGCGCGAATACGCTGATTCGGTCATCCTGTCGCGTTCGCATTACCTGGCGACGGCCGTGCATTCGCTGCGTTTCTACCAGGAGTATTTCCAGCCTGACCGTGTGCGCGAGATCATCAAGTGGCGCACGCGCTACTGGGTGCGCTACAAGGGCGAGGAAGCGCACTGTGATTCATATCCGCAAACTGGCGCCTTTTGTGCGGCCCTACTGGCTGCCCGCGCTCTTGAGCCTGATTCTGCTGACCCTGGTCGTGTTCTTGGATCTGAGCATTCCGCGCCTGGTTCAGCACATCATTGACCAGGGCATTGCGCAGCAGAATCGCACGGTGGTGATGCAAACATCCCTGCTCATGCTCGGCATCTCCGTTCTCAGTGCGGTGCTGGCGATCGGCAATAACATCTACTCGGTGCGCGTGGGCGAGAGCGTGGCGCGCGATCTGCGCGAGGCCATGTTTCTCAAGATCCAGGCCTTTTCGTTCACCAACCTCGATCAGTTTTCAACCGGCAAGCTGATGGTGCGCCTGACCGCAGACACGGCCGCGGCGCAGCGCCTGGTGCAGATCACGCTGCGCATCGGCACGCGCGCGCCTCTCCTGATGATCGGCAGCCTGATTCTGATGCTCAACACCGATCAGCGCCTGACGCTGAACCTGCTGCCGTTGCTGCTGGTGACCTCTGTCGTGATCGTCTTCTTCAGCGTCAAGATGGAGCCTCTGTTTCGCATCGCGCAGCAGAAACTCGATTGGCTGAACACGGTGCTCCAGGAAAACATCGCGGGCGCGCGCCTGGTCAAAGCCTTCGTGCGCGCAGCGTATGAGGATCAACGCTTCGAAGCGCCTAACGAGGAGTTCACGCAGCGCAGTATCCACGTCATGCAGTGGATGGCTACCATGTCGCCGGTGTTGAGCGTGTTGGTCAGTTTCGGGATCGTCGCCGTGATCTATATCGGCGGCTTGCAGGCCATCCGCGGCGACCTCACCCTGGGGCAAATCGTCGCCTTCACCAACTACCTGCTCACCACGATGGGCCCGCTGACCATGATGGCGATGCTGTCCAACGTGTGGGCCAATGGCATCGCCTCGATGCAGCGCATGGACGAAGTGCTGGACACGGTTTCCGACGTGCAAGAAGCCGCGGACGCCCGCCCGCTGCCCGACCCGGTCAACGGGCGGGTGGTTTTCGAGCATGTGTCATTCCATTATGGCAGCAGCAGCGACGGCCTGGTGCTTGAAGATGTCAACCTGACCGCCGAGCCGGGGCAGATGGTCGCCATTTTGGGCGCAACGGGCGCGGGCAAGACCTCGCTCGTCAACCTTATCCCGCGCTTCTACGATGCTTCGGCCGGTCGCGTCCTGGTTGACGGCGTTGATGTGCGCGACCTCCAGCAAGATTCGCTGGTCGGGCAGATTGGCGTGGCGCCCCAGGAGACGACCCTGTTCTCAGGCACGGTGCGCGACAACATCTGCTATGGGCGACCTGGCGCCAGCGAGGCCGAAGTCATCGCCGCGGCCAAAGCGGCCCAGGCGCACGACTTCATCCTCAAACTGCCGTTGGGCTACGACACGCATGTGGAAGAGCGCGGGGTTAATCTCTCCGGTGGACAGAAGCAGCGCCTGGCGATCGCCCGCGCCTTGATCGTGCGCCCCAAGATCCTCATCCTGGACGACAGCACGAGTGCGGTTGACGTCGAAACTGAAACCCGGATTCAGACCGCGATCGAAGAGTTGGCGGCCGGCAGCACCAGTTTCGTCGTGGCGCAGCGGATCAGCACCGTGCTGAATGCCGACAAGATCGTCGTCATTGACAAAGGCCGGATCGCCGCGCAGGGCACGCACAGCGATCTGCTGCAATCCAGTCCGATTTACCGTGAGATCTACGAATCGCAACTGGGCAACGGGCTGCGCGAGCTGGGAAACGGCCATGAGCCGCGGCCGCCCGCGGCGCTGGCGCTTGAGCCGGAGAAAGCCTAGGCCATGGCGGTTCAACCTGCAACCCCTGCCAGCGACTTTCGCGCCCGCATGCAGCCCCGCGGGCCGATGAGCGCGGCCAAGATCGAAAAAGCGGCCAAGCCGCGCGAGGCGTTGGCGCGCCTGGCCCTCTACCTGCGGCCTTTCAAACTGACGATGATCCTCGTGCTCGTCCTGGTCTTGGTTTACACAGTGTTGGGCCTGCTGGGTCCCTACCTGATGGGCGTGGCCATTGACCGCTTCATTGCCAACAAGGATGTCGCTGGGCTGGCGCGCATCGCGCTGTTGATGGTGGTGGTTTACCTGGCGAACAACGTCGCCCAAGCGGTCGCGAACTGGGTCATGGCCGATGTCTCCCAACGGACGCTCAAGAATCTGCGTCGCGATCTCTTCCGGCACATCCAGGAGCTTTCCCTCGCCTACTTTGACCGCCATCCCGCAGGTGAGATGATGAGCCGCCTGACGAACGACATTGACGTCATCAACCAGGCGGTGTCACAAAATGTCACCGCGCTCGTTGCCAGCGTGCTGTCGCTCGTGGGCATCGTCATTGCCATGTTTGTGCTGAACCATTGGCTGGCCCTGGCGACCCTGCTGGTGGTGCCGATCATGCTGGCGTTCACGGAGTTCGTGGCGCGGTACACCCGCCGCGGTTTCCGGCGCCTCCAGCGGGAGCTGGGCAGCATGAACGGGATCATGGAGGAAGCGATCAGCGGGCAGAAGGTGATCAAGGCCTTCCGCCGCAATGACTCGGTGATTGACACCTTTCGCACCCACAACCAGGCCGTCTTCAAGGCCGGGGTGTACGCCAACACCTACGCCTTGCTCTTGATGCCGCTGACCAATGTCCTGGGCAACTTTTTCGTCATCGTGCTGGCCGGACTGGGCGGCTGGCTGGCGCTGCAAGGTCTGGTAACAGTGGGCACGATTGCGACGTTCATTTACTACGGCCAAAACTACATCCAGCCCCTGCGCCAGCTCGCCAACATGTACAACTCGATCCAGGCTGCGCTGGCTGGCGCGGAGCGCGTCTTTGACATGATAGACACCCCGCCCGAAATTGCAGACGCGGCCACAGCCGTCGCGCTAGAGACGATCAAGGGCGATGTGCAGTTCGACCAGGTGCAGTTTGGCTATCTGCCTGATGTGCCTGTGATCAAGGGCATGACGCTGGCGGCCGCGGCCGGCCAGACCGTGGCGCTTGTCGGGCCAACCGGCGCCGGCAAGACGACCCTGATCAACTTGCTGTCGCGGTTTTATGAGATCCAGGGCGGCGCGATTACGATTGACGGCGCCGACATCCGCGACCTGCGCAAAGCCGATTTGCGGCGCCGGCTGGGGATTGTGCTGCAGGACACGTTCCTGTTTGCGGACACGGTGCAGCAAAACATCCGCTATGGCCGCCTGGAAGCCACGGATGCCGAGGTGGTGCACGCCGCGGAAATGGCCGCCGCCGACCACTTCATCCGCCAATTGCCGTTGGGCTACCAGACCGTCCTCTCCGAACGGGCGAGCAATCTCAGCCAGGGTCAGCGCCAGATGCTGGCGATTGCCCGCGCCATGCTGGCCGACCCCGCGATCCTGATTCTCGATGAAGCCACCAGCAGTGTGGATACGCGCACCGAGGTGCGCATCCAGCAGGCGCTTTTGCGACTCATGCAGGGCCGCACCAGTTTTGTGATTGCCCACCGGCTGAGCACCATTCGTGACGCCGACAACGTAGTGGTCATCAACAACGGCGAGATCGTGGAGCAGGGTACGCACGAGCAGCTCCTGGCCCGGCGCGGCTTCTACTATCAACTGTACATGAGCCAGTTCAAGGGGCAGGCGATCTGACTCGACTCATACCATAAGTAGGCTTGACTTTTGTCAACGAGCGTCTTCGGTGTCAGAACCAAGCTATCCTCAACCATCTACATCTCATCCAACCCATAGCGCTGGCGCTCCGCCGACGTGAAGCGCCGCGGGTCGCGCTGGATGTGCGCCTCGGCCTGCGCCAGCAAATCATCAATGGAAACGAGCCACACCAGGGCGGTGCGGTCTTCGCTGGCGGTGACGATCCGGCGGCCGTCCGGGCTGAAGGCTACGCCGTACACGCCGGCCGCATGGCCGGTCAAGCGCCGTAGTTCCTGCCCCGTGGCCGCATCCCACACGCGGGCCGTGCCGTCGCCGCTGGCGGTCGCGATTAGTTGCCCATCTGGACTAAAGGCCGCAGACCAGACCGCGCCGGCGTGACCTGTCAATTGGCGCACTTCTTCACCGGTGACTACATCCCATATCCTAGCCGTGCGGTCTTCACTCGCAGTCGCGATCAGCCGCCCATTCGGGCTGAAGGCCGCGCACCAAATTCTGGCCGTATGGCCAGCGAATGACCAGACGGCAGCCCCGGTCTCCGCCTCCCACACGCGGGCCATGCGGTCGCTGCCAGCGGTCACGATCAAGCGGCCATCTGGGCTAAACGCCGCGAAATTACCTCCGTCAGCGGGGCCGGCGAGTTGGCGCACCTCCTGACCCGTGGCCACATTCCAGATGCGCGAGGCGCCGTCGTCGCTGCCGGTCACGATGAGGCGACCATCAGGGCTAAACGCCGCAGACCAGACCCTGGCCGTGTGACCGGCCAATGACGAGACGACCGCTCCTGTCTGCGTATCCCACACTTGGGTTGTGCGGTCAGCGCTGGCGGTCACGATCAACTGCCCATCAGGGCTGAAGGCCGCCGATAAGACGGCCTCCGCATGGCCACTGAGCTGCCGTACTTCCCGACCCGTCACTTCATCCCAAATCCGGGCCGTGCCATCATCGCTGGCGGTCACGATCTGCCCCCCATCGGGGCTGAAGGCC
>JBGAVB010000203.1:0-5367 GCA_044228345.1 Anaerolineae bacterium
GACCGTCACGGTTGCCGCCGGTTCAGGTGCGGCGGTTGCGGTCGGTGTAACCCCGCTGTCGGCTGCGGTCTTGTGGCATGCCAGGCAGGTATCGGTTGCGCGGCCCTTGTGATTGGTCGGGTACGGTTTGAAGCCAGTTTCACCGTGGCACGTCAAACATTGATCGCGTCGCCCTTCGAGTGAATGCGGAATCAAAGGCGGGGTAGTCGCAGTCGGCTCGTTCGGCTGACCGCTGGCGTCGCTGCTGGCAGACTGATGGCACTGCGTGCACAACGAGCGGTCGAACGCGGCGTGATTTTCAGGGAACGGGCGCACCGTGGCGTTGAGACCGTGACACAACAGGCAATCGGTGCGCTCACCAATAGGGTGGGGCACCGGTCGGGGCTGGCCAGACCCAGGCACTGGGGGAGGCGCCACCAACTGACGCACGGCCGGGGCATTCAAGCCAACGAACTTCCATTCAGATGCATGGCAGGCGCTGTTGGAACAGAAGCTGCTGTTGTCCGTGCCGCCAGGGTTGGTGACGTTGTGGCAGCCGGCGCAGGTCGCATCAAACACAAAGCGATGGCGGGCGATCCAATTCGAGTCTTTGTGCGATTCTGGCTCGCCTGGCTTGTCAACGCTGAGGACAGGCGCTGCATCGTCGCTCGCGACGACTTCGGGAATGGAATGGCATAGATTACATTCGAGGCGTACGGTTTGGCCCTGGGGAGAAACGTGCTTGCCGTCATGGCAGCGGAAACAGCCGGGGAATTCCCGGTGCCCCGCGTTGTCGGGGTGCGTTTGCCAGCCCACCTTCAGATTGGGAAAGACCGTCTGGCTGAAAATACCCTTGATCTCAATGACGGCTTGCTGCACCTTCTGTGTGTTGGCCGCGTAATAGGTAGGTTCGTTGGTCCTGTACCAGCCCTCCAGGTCCTCAACGGCTTTCATCCCCGCATCCAGGCTTGGATACTCCTGGCTCAGAATCTTCGTGCCTTCGGACTTGATGTATGGCATAGAACTGTCGAGCAGACCGCGGGCCAACGCCTCATCCATGGCATTGCTAGGTGAACGGAAGAGGTGCGAGATGCGGGTATGGCAATCAATGCAATCCATCCGGCGCAGCTGACTTTCGACCTGTTTGCCAAAATCGGGCGGCAGTCCTGCTTCCGTATCGAAGAACTCTGTGACCTTGCCGTCTGGCGCCACTTCTTTGACATAGGGAATCGTCTGCTTGAGGCGATCGTCGGTGTAATAGTAGACTTGGCTCTCGATATGCCAGTGAATGCCGCGTCCCAACCCCTCGCGCAGTGAACCGCCGCCGGTCTTGATGACCATGTAGTTGCGCGTGTGCGTATTCAGTTCATCGCTGGCATAACGCTTGATCTCGACAAAGGTGTCGGATGAAAACTTGTCGGGATTGTGGCACTGTTCGCACGTGTCGCGTGCGGGCCGTAGATTTTTCACGTAGATGGGTGGTTCGTAGGCTTTGGTCAGCGCGTTGACCACATGACTGATCTCACGCGCTTTGCGCGGCACGGTGAGCAGAATGGAATCCTGTCCCAGGTGGCAATCCACGCACGCCACGCGCGCATGAGGTGAAACCTGGTAGGCGAGGTATTCTGGGGGCATCGTGTGGCAGGTCGTGCCACAGAATTGCGGGCTGTTAGTATACTCCCACGCCGTGGCGCTGACCGTAACCGTGGCGAGCACAATCAGAATGGTGAGCAACCCGCCTACAATCCACGGCCAGGGGCGACGCAAGGACCTGATCCAGGTCACGAAACGTTTCATAAGAGGTACCTGCCTTTTCGGAGCCTTCTAAAGACTACGCTGGCTCGGCTGATAGGGTATGGCGCACAGGGGGACTGGAAACTCGAACAACGAACGATCGTGCGTTCAACGGCAACACGGCATCAGGCTGCGGCACCGTCACAGGCGGCTCTGGCGGGGTGTCTGCTAACAACATGACGGTATCCTACGTGAGGCGGCAGTCTAATTCCAAGCATAATTACTATATCCCCATGGCTGTTTGTTGTCAAATTGTAAATACCTTCAGCTTTGGGAAGCGGATGAAAATCGCGTTTTGGATTGGCGGTCATGAAGTAGGACGATCGGAAGACCCAAAAAGTGATCGGACGCTCAAGCTGTCGCTTGGGCGCCCGATCAGGATCAGCGGGGGTAGTTCAGGCAAAAACTACGGCCGGGTCATGCCCGCCATATCCACCTTGACGCCGCCCTTACTGAGATCCTCCATCGCATCGTAGAGAACCTGCGCGGCGTATTTGGGATTGTGTGCAAATACGCCCGGATCCTTCTGGACGTACTGGTAGTTGTAGGCCGCACGCAGCAGGCGCGGCGTCCAATCGGTGTAGGCCTTCTCGTCCTGGTCTGCTGCACCGTTGCCGTTGACATCTGCGTAGAAGTACGGGTAGGCGGTGGGGCTATAGGCGATAGCAACCTTAGCTACATCTTTGGCGTAGGTCTGCAGAGCGGCGAAGAGCTTCTCTTCCATCGTCGCAATCTCGCCCGCGACCCCTTCCTTCACATCCTTGTCGCCGTCGTAGTCGCCGGCCGACATGCGGATTTCTTGGGGCGATTTGACGCCCGCATGGCAGGCGACGCATTTGTCGAAGTTGAGTCCCAGCTCATGGGTATTGTGACAAGACGTGCAGGTATCCATGCCTGGCGCATGCGCATTTCGACCAACGTACTCTTTGTCGGCATACTGATACGCAACCTGGGCGTCATTGCCAAACAGCGTGGCGCCAGCCGCGAAGTAGTGCACGTTGAGGAAGCTGAGCTTCTTTTCCGGCACGGCATCGTCAGCCAGGCCCTTGAGGCGATTGTTGACGGCAGCCGTGGACTGGCGGCCCTGGTGGCATTCGATGCACAAATTGGCAGGCACTGGCTTGAGATTGCCGCTGTCATCTTTCTCCGTGCTAAAGGTGACACTCTTGCCGCTGGGGAAGGGCACGCTCGTGACGGCGCGCACCGAGAACTTGGTCAGATCATCATGGCAGGTGGAGCAGGCGAAGCCGTTGGACGGCTCCGCGCCGACGACGCCCGTGGTCACAATTGTGCCGTTGCCGGTGACAGCTACGGTGCCGCCGTTGGCAAGGAACTGGGGTAGGCCTGTGGCCGAGTGACACTTCGCGCAGGCAGCGGGCACCATGCCCTCAGCATCCCAGTCGCGGAAAGGCATGGCCGTGCCGTCGAAGTGACCGGCATCGTTGCGCACTGCCTTCGCCATGTCCACCGGCGAGGCCAGTTTAGTGTTCAGGTCCGCAATCGAATCGTGCAGCAGCTGGATGATGTACTTGGCGTTGTGCGCGAACTTACCTGGATCCTTACTCGCGACCTGGTAGTTGTAGGCGGCCTTGAGCAGGCGCGCGGTCCAAGCCGAGAAAGGCTTCTCGTCTTGATCCAGCTTGCCGTTGGCATTGGCATCGCCAAAGAAATAGGGATAGGTCGCCGAATCGTAGCCAATGTCTTTCTTGGCCACTTCTTTGGCATAGGCCTGGATCGCCGTGAACAGCTTCTCTTGTAGACCTGCTACCTCGGCTGATACGCCTTCCTTTGCGTTGCCATCGCCGTCATAGTCCATCAGCGAGCCGTTCATGCGGATATTGAGCAGATCAGCCTTCGCCTTGACGTCCTTGTGGCAGGCGGCGCATTCTTCAATCTTCACTTCCAGGGTGTGCGGATTGTGACAACTCTTGCACGTGTTGTAACCATCCACATGGCGGAATTTGCCATCGTAGACCATGCCGTCATATTCATAGCCACCCTTGACCAGCGTGCCGTACTGTGTGGCCGCGGCCGCGAAGTAGTGAACATTGCGGAAGCCAAAGGTCTGCGTGACGCCCTTGCTGTCCACAAACGGGGCGACGATGGCATCCACGTCTGTGACCTTGAAGGTATCCGTGATCTGTTTGTCCACGCTGAGCTTGGACTCCCGACCCTGGTGGCATTCCATGCAGCGAGACTCGTCGCCCAGGCCCTTGATTTCGATGCCAGACGGGAAAACGACGCTCGTCTTATTGATGGTGACACTGTTGTGACAAGCCACGCACTGCACCGTGGTGCCGATTGGGGCTGCCTTGTCCACCTTGCCGGCGGCGCTGCCATCGGCGCCGAGGAAATCGAGGTAGCCCGGCGTGCTGTGGCATTTGGCGCACGTCGTCGGAATCTCGACCGGATTGGCGGCGTCCCAGTGCTTAAACGCCTCTGCGGTCTTGTCATTGTGCGGCGAACCAGTCCAGGCCGCTTCGAATGGCACTTCGACGGCTGGTTTGGCTTCAGGGCACTGTGTTGGCTCGGGGCAAGCAGTGCAGGTGGGACAGGGCACAGGCGTTGGCGCCGGCGCCGCTGTTGGCGGTGGAGGCGTTCCTGCACACGCGGCCAGCAGCAGGGCTAGGGCCGCGACCACAAGAACGCCAAATAATCCATACTTTACCTTCATTTGGAACCCTTCCTTTCCCGTAACGATCTCTCCCCTGGTTGAGCGGCCTGGGGTGTTCGGATGTGGCGTAAGGCTCCTCGTCTGTTTGGAATTGAGCAAGTAGAGCCAGGGGGCTACCCTGCAAATCCATCTCACGGCGAGCGGGCGTGACGAAAACGAAAAATACTTCGGCAAGATGGAAGTCTATCTGCGATGACAGTCCTTGACAATGATGAGCGTCATAGCGGGCGCATTTCAGGTTGGGGCAGATCGGCCTTCGGGCGATTCAAATCGCTGCCACCACGGCTCAGCCCACCTTCGTGGGCTACGCCCCGAAATCGAAATGCACCCCGTCATGGCGCTGCCAGCGAAGCGCTCATCGTCATGGTTGACGACCGCGCGCGGCAACGCATCTCCTCACCAGGACTATTTTTCGAGCGCGCCAGCGTCTATCCATGCCCTAATCTGAGCCAATTCATCGTCGCTCAGCTTGATGGGATGGGTTGCGCTGGTCAACACCTTCAGCACCAGGCTTTCACTTGATTTCCCTGTCACGAAGATAGGACCTGATTTCCCTCCTTTCTGGGCATCCGCATAGGTTGCCAGTGATAGATTGCCGATGGCGCCATGACATGCAGCGCACTTTTGGGCAAAGAGTGGGCCAACGTATCCATCCCACGTGACCGTTACGGCCGCCGGCGATGCGATCGCATCTGGCGTGGGCGTCGACACGACCGGCGCTGGCGTGGGCGTGGATGGAATTGGCGTTGGAGTTTGCGGCGCAAACACCACCACCGTTGCCCGCACGGGGAGCGTGGTGATAGCCGTCTGTTCAAAAGAGACGAACTTGTAGAGACCAAACAACAACGCAACTGACAAGACGCCGGCCATGGGATAAAACAGCCGCTGCCGTCGTTGCATCAGAACCGGATCCAGCGTAC
>JBGAVB010000204.1:0-5352 GCA_044228345.1 Anaerolineae bacterium
AATTTCGCGTTGCCACGAGGGGTGCAAGTGGATATCCAACTCATCAATCAGGACGACACCGGAAGCTTGGGTTGGATCATCCAGGTCAGGGTATGCCTGAAGCAAGCGCCAAATAAGATCACCTGCCAAAGCAATGACACTGCGAAAGCCGTCTGACAAACTGATGGTGGGCACTGTCCGGCCATCAACTAAGAACTGAATCAGTCCATCTGTAGTTACTCCAACTATCTTTACATCACCTGGAAGAAGCTTCATGATTGCGTCTTCCCCGACCATCTTCATTTGTTTGGCTTTGATGTCATTTTTGTCTTTGGCAAGACGATAATCAAGATATACCATCCAGCGTTCAAATGAGCTTAGAGATGTATCCTCATTGAACTGAGTAAAGAAGTTACTGGAACGCTTTGGCTGTTCAAGACTCGGTATTAGTACCTGGCTCCCGCGTGTCAGCCGGCGAAAGGCGCCATAACCTACCGCAAACCACCCCCTACTGCCCGACGCGAATGCATTAGCTCGAAGCCAGCTTAGAATCTTCGTTGATTCCTCAATGAGCGCAGGTTCCGTATAGGTTTGTTTGTCTTTACCAACTTCCACTGCGGTTGAACCGGTGACAAAGCACGAATACGAAAAAGTCTTCCGTTTCTTGTCTTCGCCAAATATTCCTGTATCAGTGTCGTCTTTGTGAAGGGTTGCCGTAAGTTTGCCCGGAGACTTCTGATCACGAACCCAACCCGTTGGACGAGGCAACAATTCCTTCGCAGCTTCAGGGCCTGCAAGCATTAATGCTAACGCCTGAAGGACTGTGCTTTTTCCGACTCCGTTTTCTCCCAACAAAGTTATCCACTTGTACGGCTTTGCTCTGTCCGGCGGTGCACCAGGATTACGGGTAAATGTAAATTGCTGCTTCTCGAAGCACTTGATATTACTAAGAGTAATGCGTTCAATCCACATTGATATTTTGCTCCTTTTACGCTCGATCTTGTCGAATTGGATCAATCCTCATTTTATCACGATATGTTTCGTTGGCTTGATCTGGCATCGCTGACCTGATGCAGTGGCCAATTCTTTTCCTATCAACCCGATTCTGTGGCGAGGCACCAACCAAAAACAGAGGGACTCGCCGCATGCCAACGCTCTTTGTTAGTCATCGTTGCGCTGACTGCTAGGCAGGCGCTACGGCTGAAACGCCTGTTCGATCAGCGCGTTTTGGTTGACGACATGCCAGTTGGTAGACCCTTCGGCCGGGCTGGAGGCGCGGGGACGACCGAGGTAGCGCAGAGGCCAGCGCTTCTCCAGCAGCTCCTGCAGCCGCGGGCGGCCATAAGCCCAGGCGCCCATGTTTTCCGGCTCCTCTTGCAGCCACACCACCTCTTGCAAATCTGGATAGCTTTCTAGCCGCGGCCCCAAATCGGCCAGCGGAAACGGGTACAACTGCTCGACGCGCACGATGGCGACTTCGGGATGCGCCGGCCGCTGCTTGCTCGTCAGCAGGTCCACAGCCACTTTGCCGCTGCACAGCAGCACGCGGCGGATCGCTTCCGGCCTGGCCTGCGCATCGTCAATCACCGGCTGCCAATGCCCCGCGGCCAGCGCGGCCAGCGGCGACGCTGTGAGCGGATGGCGCAGGAGGCTCTTGGGCGTCAACACCACCAGCGGCAGGGGATCGGTTTCCAGCAGCGCGGCCTGGCGGCGCAGCAGATGGAAGTATTGCGCGGCCGTGGTGCAGTTGGCGATGCGCATGTTGGTTTCGGCTGCGGCCTGCAAGAAACGCTCCACCCGCGCGCTGGAGTGATCCGGCCCCTGTCCCTCGTACGCGTGCGGCAGCAGCAGCACCAACGACGGCGTCTGCCCAAACTTGGCGCGCGCGGAGGTCAGATACTCGTCAATCAGGACCTGCGCGCCGTTGATGAAATCGCCGTACTGCGCTTCCCAAATCACCAGCCGCCGCGGGTCTTGGATGCTGTAGCCATACTCAAAGCCAATCGTCGCGCCTTCCGTCAGCGGGCTGTTGTGAATCTCGAAGGAGGCGCGCGCCTGCTGCAGAGCCTGCAGCGGGATGAAGCGCGCGCCGGTCTTGACATCGTGATACACCGCGTGACGGTGGCTGAAGGTGCCGCGCTCGACATCCTCGCCCGTCAGGCGGATCGGGGCGCCGTCGGCCAGGATCGAAGCCAGGGCCAGCGCCTCAGCCGTGGCCCAATCCACCGACGTCTCCTCATCGCTGGGATTGGCGAAGGCCTGGCGTCGTTTTTCCATATCCTTGAGCAGCTTGGGATTGACCGTGAAGCCGGGCGGAGTTTCCAGCAGGGCCGCGTTGAACGCGCGCAGCTGCGCGGCCGGCACGCCGGTTTTGGTGCGGCGCGCCGCGCCCGGCGGGGGCGGCGCGGGCGGATGCTCAGCCAGGTCTTCTTCCGGTTTGAGTGAGGCCAGCACCTGTTGCAGCGCATCCATGCGCGCTTGCTGCAGCGAGTCGGCCCAGGCCTGGCTGCTGACGCCGCGGCCGATCAGCGCGCCGGCCCACAACTGGCGCACCGTCGGGTGCTTTTCGATGATCTGATACATCAACGGCTGCGTGAAGGTCGGCTCATCGCCTTCGTTGTGTCCGTAGCGCCGATAGCCGATCAGGTCAATCAGAAAGTCGCGTTCGAAGCGCGCCGTATACGCATAGGCCAGGCGTGCGACTTCGATGCAGGCTTCCGGATCGTCCGCGTTGACGTGCACAATCGGAATCTTGAAGCCTTTGGCCAGATCGCTGACATACAGCGTGCTGCACACCTCAGGCCGCAGCGCGGTGAAGCCAATCTGGTTGTTCGCGATGACATGAATGGTGCCGCCGGTGCGATAGCCCGCAAGCCGCGAGAAGTTCAGCGTCTCCGCCACAATGCCCTGACCCGGGAAGGCCGCATCGCCATGAATGAGGATTGGCAGACACGCGTGTTCGTCGAGGATCGGCGGGCCGGGCTGATAGGCCTGCGTGGCGACTGCGCGCGCCATGCCTTCGACCACGGGATTGACGAATTCCAGGTGGCTGGGGTTGGGCGCCATGCTGACCAGCAGGTTGACCAGCGCGCCTTCGCCAATCGCGCGCAGCGCGCCTTTGTGATACTTGACATCGCCGGTCCAGCCCAAATCTTCACGGATGGTGTAGCCAGCGCCGCGCAGCGGATCTTTGTACTCGGCCAGGATTTGCGCGTAGGGTTTGTTGAGCACATGGGCCAGCACGTTGAGGCGCCCACGGTGCGCCATTCCCATCAGTACGCTGCGCACCTCATCTTCCGCCGCCGCGCCGATGATCTCATCGAGCATGGGCACCAGCATGTCCAGCCCTTCCAGCGAGAAGCGCGTCTTACCAGGAAAAATGCGGTGCAGGAAATGCTCGAAGGCTTCGACCTGGGTCAGGCGTTCGAGCAGGGCCAGGGGCCGCATGGGCAGCGCCGGCGGCCGGAACGGGCCGGCTTCCGCGGCCGTGCGCAGCCAGGCGCGCTCGTCTGGGTTGCGGATGTGGTCGTAGTCATAGCCGATGTGGCCGGCGTAAGTCTGGCGCAAAGCCTGGATGGCTGCGGCCGCAGTGCGTGCGGACGCGGCCAGCGGGCCGCCGATGAGCGAGGCCGGCAGCAGCTGCAAATCCGCCTCGGTCAAGCCGTGGCTGGCCGGGTCCAGCGCGGGATCGCCTGGCGGCGCGGAGCCGAGCGGGTCAAGCTGCGCGGCCAGGTGCCCGTACTCCCGAATGGCCTGCGCCAGATTGACGGCCGCCATCACCTTGTCCAGGTTGGCAGGCGGCGCGGCCGCCGCGGTCACGGTCGGCAGGGTCTCGCGCGGCGGCTGCCAGGCGGCAAACGCCGCGCGCGTGGCTGCGTCTACCGAGCCTGGGTCGCGCACGAAACGATCGTATAGTTCCAGGATATAGCCCGCGTTGGGGCCATGAAATTCTTGCCAGATGTCCATCGGTTTCTTTCCCATAGCATGTCAGGGCAGTTGGAGTTTAGCACAAAGCAGACAGAACATCAAGGCGCGGGGAGATTGAAGATTGGAGATTGAGGCAGGAGTTGCCGGTACGGGCGATGGGTTGAACCAGACCTTTGTGGCTCTGCTGGTCTTGTTGTATCCATATCCTGTGTGCTACAATATCCCAAATCCACAAGCTGGACAAACCGAACCGCCAAGACGCAAAGACCGCAAAGAAAACCGATTGAGACTTGGCGTTCTTGGCGGTTTCTTTCTTATCTGCCACAAATCAACTGGCAAACGCTTATCGGGCTTTCCAGGAGGAGACCACGTCATGTCCACACGACTGTTTCTGATTCGCCACGGCGCGACGATTCTGAGCGCCGAAGACCGCTTTGCCGGGGCGACGGATGTTGAGCTGTCGGACGTCGGCCGCGCGCAGGCCGAAGCCCTGGCCCGCCGGCTGGCGGATGACCACGTCACGGCTATTTATGCCAGCCCGCTCAAGCGCACGCTGGAGACTGCGGCTATCATCGGCCGGCCACATGGCCTGGCGCCGATCTCACGCGACGGCCTGCGTGAGATTGACCACGGCCGCTGGGAGGAGTTACGTCGCGCCGATGTCGAAGCACAGTTTGCCGAGGAATATGCCGCCTGGGAAGAAGACCCCTACATCTTTGCCCCGGCAGGCGGTGAGTCCGGGATCAGCGTCCTCGCGCGGGCGCTGCCCGTCATTCGCGAGATTGTGCTGCAGCACAAAGGCGAAAACGTGGTGGTTGTCTCACACAAAGCGACCATCCGCCTGATCATCAGCAGCCTGCTCGGCTTCGATGCCCGCGGCTATCGCGACCGCCTGGACCAGTCCCCCGCCTGCCTCAACGTACTCGACTTCAAGGACGCGGTGCGCGCGCGGTTGATGTTGTTCAACGACGTTTCGCACTATGTAGACCAACCGCCGCGCGCCGATGGGCGGTTGTCCAAGTGGTGGGATTAGCCCAGCCTGTTGACTTTGCGTGCCTATCCTGCTAATTACCCTACACTACAGCCCATGAATTCAGATGCGAAGGTTGTTATCATTGGCGGCGGGGCCGCGGGCTTCATGGCCGCCATCACCTGCGCGGAGGCGAATCCGCGCGGCCAGGTGACGATTCTGGAAAAGGCCGCGCAGCCGCTGGGCAAAGTGCGCATCTCCGGCGGCGGGCGCTGCAATGTCACCCACGCCTGCTTCGATCCCGCGCAGCTCGTGACGTTTTACCCACGAGGAGGCAAGGCGCTGCGCGGGCCGTTCATGCGTTTTCAGCCGCGTGACACAATCGCCTGGTTTGCTGGCCGCGGCGCAGCGCTCAAGACCGAAGCGGACGGTCGCGTCTTTCCGGTGACCGATTCTTCCGCGACGATCGTGGACTG
>JBGAVB010000205.1:0-5349 GCA_044228345.1 Anaerolineae bacterium
ACGAAAATACAATGCTCACCAGGATGCCTAACCAAAACTGCCAACGCTTCAAGGTCTTCTCCAGGATATTGTTTCAGCCAATGCAGCGATAAGTAACGGGCGGGTCAAGACATACGGCCCTGACCCGCCCGTGATGGGCGAAGGACACACGAGTTACAAGGATCCATGGTCGCCAGGTGTTCTAAGAGATGCGGGCTGGCGCCTATTGATTACAGGTGGATGACCGTGGGAAATCTGACGGGGAACCACTGTCAGGCGATTACCGCCTCAGCCGTTGGGGTTGGCAGCGGCGCCGGCAGCAAATAGCCAGTGAAGATGGTTTCGAGCGCGATAATGTGGGAGCAGAGGCCCCGGTGTAAAAACGAGCTGCAGTCGCATTTCCACTCGCCTTCTTGATAGTCCACCTGGTGTTCGCTGTGTTCACCGTGAAAATTCACGCGCAGTAAGGCCACGTGCACGCGATCAGTCTCCTGCGCATACCGTTTGCCTTTTTCGATCTTTCCGATCAAACCTGAATCCATCAAACGAGCCTCCTTAGTGAATTTGCATTCAACTACACAGTCATTCTAAGCGAAAAAGGCACCAGAGCGCAGACGCGCCCCAGTGCCTTCAACAGGGTGTACAAGTACGGCTGATTGCCGCGACCAGGAATTTCATAGCAATGTCATCCATCCTCCGTCTGTACGGGGGTTACGGTCAATGAGGTGGTATCCTATCTTGATCCAAGTATACCCGTGCCCATCACATTTGTCAAGCATTTTTCGCGGCCGGGGTGAGTTTCATGCAGTCGCGTCAGCCGCGGCATCTCGCTCCACCACTTGCAGGCGATAGATGTCCTTCTTGCGCCAGCCGGAAAGCCGCGCCAACAGGCGCGGCGCGGTCTGCGAATCAACGCCCTCTTGCGCCATGATCGCCAATGCTTCGCGCACCTGCGCCGCGGGCCACAGGCCATCGTCGTGCGGAGGCGGGGCTGCGGCGCCTTCGATCACGATCACGTATTCACCGCGCGGCGTCTGCGTCTGCGCCAGGGTCAGCGCGGCCGCCAGGCCTCCGTGCCAGATCTCCTCATGCGCCTTGGTCAATTCACGCGCCAGGGTCACACGCCGGTCGCCCAACACGGCGACCAAGTCGCCCAGGCTTTCCAGCAGGCGATGGGGCGCTTCGAAGCAGACCAGCGCGCCTGGCTCATCCGCCGTCTGACGCAGCAGTTGTTGACGCTCGCTGCGCTGGCGCGGTAGAAAGCCCAGGAACAGAAAACGCGCCGCGCACAAGCCCGACACCGCCAGCGCCGTCACCACCGCCGAGGGGCCGGGCACCGGCGCCAGCCGATGTCCCGCGGCAATGGCGGCCTGTACCAGTTCGCAGCCTGGGTCGGCAATGCCCGGCATCCCGGCGTCAGAAACAAGCGCCACGTCGCCGGTCTCCAGCGCGGCCAGGACTTCAGCCTGGCGCTGCGCTTTTTTGGGGGCAAAGGCGTCGGTGTAGGTGAGCAGCCGCGCCGCGCTCAATCCGCAGTGCGCCAGCAGTCGCGCGGTGACGCGCGTATCCTCGGCCGCGATCACCGGCGCCGCCGCCAGCACCTGCTGCGCCCGCGGCGACCAATCTGCCGCATTGCCCAGGGGTGTGCCTACGATATAGAGCGTATGATGCATGGATAATTCGTCCTACTGAGCCTTCAAGGTGAAGATCAGGCGTCCATCTACGGTGCGCAGGTTCACGTGAGGGCCGGCGCTCGATCCCAGGTTGGCCTGCGCTTCGTTGAGCCGCGCCACCAATTCGTCGAGGGGATAATCAGGATAGAGACCCAGGCGCCCGCGCAGAATCTCGGCGCGCAGCACCTCCATGCGCGCGCGACTGAGCGTGTCGCTGTCGGGCAAAGCGCTGGCCAGATCACGGTAGAGGGCAAAGAGGTTTGCATTGGCTTCTGTCAACTGCGCCTTGATCTCATCGCGCTGCGCTTCCCATGCGGGCGCCAGGCTGGCCTGCAAGTCAAGCCGCGCCACGCGCCACTTGAAGGTCAACCAGTTGGTCAGCGCCAACTGCGCGGCCGCCTGAACCGCCGGCGGCTGCGCGGCGTCGCTGACGATCTGTTGATAAAACGCCGTGCGCTGCGCGTCCTCGGCCAGCAGTGGCTGCTCCAGGCTGACCACATCGGCATCCGTCAGTTGGCGGCCAGCCAGCAGCCCGTTGATGAGGCCATCTGCGGTCAAACGGCGCGCTTCGATGGTCGCCGTCAGCGTCTCGGGAATGGCCAGCGGCGCCTGCCAACGATCCAGCGTGAGATCGGGCGGCCGCTGAGGCGGAGTCTGGCGCGGCGGCAGCTTCGTTGCCAGTTGGCGCAGCGCCTGCGCCTTCGACCGGTCGTCCAGCTTGGCATAGGCTGCGGCCAGGCGAGTGAACAAGTCCACGCGCTGAGGGTCGAGCAGATACGTGCTGCTGATGGCAAGCGTTTCGGCCATGTCCAGGCTGACGCGCGCCAGACGCGGCTGCTGCAGCCCAAGCCAGCCTTCTGCCACCTGCACCGCCGTGTCGGCGCGCGCCACATCGGGCAGGGCCGGGCTGAGCGCAGCGACCTCATGCGCCAGGCGGAAACAGAGTGAGGCTTTGCCTGGCTGTTGAGCGGCCAGGTAGCGTTTGCCCAAGAGCAGCAGGTGCCCCGCGCGCTGGGCGTCGGTCAGCTCAGGCGACTGCACCGTCAGGGCGTAGCCGGCATCGAGCTCGTTGGCATTGAGCGCCCGGCGCACGGTGGCATCCACCGAATCGCCGGCTAACGGCAGCAGCCCCAGGTCAGGCGGCACATGCGCGCCATCCACCACACTCCACGGTTCTTGCCAGGTCAGGTCGAAGGCGTTGTTTTGGTCTGAATTCAGGCTGAAGTAAGTATAAAGCGAAATCGCGCCCAGGCCGAGCAAAAAAACCAACCCCACACCGAGGCCGATCAACGTCCAGTCAAGTCTACGCTGCATGCACCAAATCCTCTATCTCGCCGCAAATCACAACGCACGCGTGTGCGCCAGGGCGTCAAGTATACTGCAAGACCGGTAAAATCTGGAATTGACGCAGCGCCGACACAATCGGCGGCGACTTTGCCAAATCCCCAACGCTATGTTAGAATGTCTTTCATTATGATGGTACGCCGATGTGAGACGTACAAGTAGGCGCCCAGTTCCATACTATCTGCCGTTTCGACGGGGCGCCGATGATACTGACACCTGGACGGATTGAACGTCCCTTGTCTGATGCGCCTCAACCAGACTGTTGTTCGTCACGCCGGCTGCGTCGTTTTCCAACCACGTGTGCCGGTGTGTTTGCACGAAACTGGTGCGAGGCCTTTTTATGTTTGAATACCCATTCACGAAAGGAGTGGCGTTTCGTCAATGCAGCAAGTCGCGAATTCGCCTGACCTCTATCCAAATCTGACCCGGTGGTTGAACAGCCGCACTGGAAGCTGGTTGTTGAATCTCGCTGTGGCCGGGCTTGTCATTCTGAGCTTGATTCTCCCGCCGGTTTCCCTCATCGAGCGCATCCAAACGCGTGGCTACACGCGCATAGGCTCCCAAGGCGGCTCCGTCGTTGACCCGGACGGCACGTCCATCACCGCGCCCGCCGAAGCGATGACGCAGGGTGCGGCGCAGATCCGCCTTACGAGCACACCTCGCCAGTCGTTCATGGCCGGGGAGGGCGGCGCCGCGCTGCGCAAAGCGGCCGAAAAGCTGCCTAACACCGTCAACCCGCGCCGTCCGCTCTACCAGACCAGTGTGCGCGGGGCCAAACCGTCCCAGGCCGTCATTCACGTGCCGATTCCCAACGACTCGGAGCCATACGAAACGCTTGATCTTTATGGTTACGATGCGAAGACTGCCTCATGGTCTTACATCCCAAGCCAAATCGTGCCCGCGGACGACGCCATCGAGTCGAAGTTGACGGCCGTGCCGCAAGCGTTCATGGTGATGCAAACAACGGCCCAGCCGCCGGTGGCCGCCGCGCTGGTCACTGCGGATAATCCGCTGCCGGACGCGGGCAAGGGCGCGCTGGTGGAAGTCAACCCGGTGGGCCTGCGCCTGGCTGGCGATGGCGGCATCGAAGGCAGTCTGCAAGGCCTGCCCGCGGACGCAGCCAGCTCGTTTGCTGTCGTTCCCACCCTGACCAACGTGGCCGCGGACGGCACCGTACGCACTGATCTGATCGCCAACCTGCTGGTGAGCGCAGAACAACAAGATAAGCACATCAACGCCATCGAGCAGTTAGTCGTGGGCAACCTGTACAAGGGAATTGACCTGGACTATCGCGGCATCAACGCCGAACTCGCGGGAGACTACGTGAAGTTCGTCGCCAAGCTGGCGGCCAAACTGCACGCCCAGGACAAGAAGCTCTCCGTGCGCGTCGAAGAGCCGCGCCAGGTGGCGGCCGATCGCTGGGAAACCGGGCCCTACCTGTGGCGCGAACTCGGCGCGGTGGTGGACACCTTCCGCATCCCGGCCATCAGCAACCCACAGGCTTATGCGCCAGACGGCCAGATGCACACCCTGTTGACATGGGCCGTGGGAGAGGTCAACCGCAACAAGATTCAGATCGTTCTCCCGGGTCGCAGCATCGAGAAATCGGGCAACTACTATCTCCTCAAGCCGTACGATGAAGCCTTGCAGCCCCTGGTCGGCCAGGTGCAGGCAACGAAGGATATCGCGGCGCCCGGCGAACAGATTGACCTCAAGGTCATTGCCGAGCGCGCCACCAGCCAGTTGACTTTCGACGAGGCCATTGGCGCGTACACCTATCGCTATCGCGATGACCAGGGTTATGAGCGCATTGTCTGGCTGGAAAATGCCGCCAGCCTCAGTCATAAGTTGGCGCTGGTCAGCCAGTATCACCTGCAAGGCGCCACGCTGGACTACCTGCCTGTCACCGACCCCGAGCTGTGGCCCATGCTGAGCAGCTTCCAGCAAGGCGCTCCTTCGGCCAAGCAGAGCGAATTCGGCATCAGTTGGACCGTCAAGGGCGCTGATGGTCAGGTGGCAGACGCGTCCACGCAGCCATTGACCGAAAGCAGCACCTACGAGTTCAAGGCGCCTGACAGCCCCGGCGCCCAGTACCAGGTGGAGGCCGTGATCGTGGAAAACGGTCGCCCCGTCAGCCAGGCCGGTGAAGTTGCCCTGCTGATCGCCACCTATACACCGGTTGCCACGGCCACCCCAGAACCGACGGCAACGCCCACGCCGGCTCCCACTGCGACCCCGGCGCCGACCAGGCCGCCCGCGCCAACCTCTTCAGCGCCCCCGGCCAACAACCCACCCGCGCCTGCGCCCCGTCCAAGCGGCGGCGCCGGCTTTGGCTACGGCGTGCAAGCGCAAG
>JBGAVB010000206.1:0-5349 GCA_044228345.1 Anaerolineae bacterium
TACTTATTGACGCAATTCCGCGCCGAGGGGCGACATGTGCTGCTGGCCCTGGCGTGGTTTGTGCTCAGCGATTTCGTTGATTACGGCCTGGGTCAATACCCGTTTTTCTATCCCAGCGTACCTTTATGGCTCATGCAATGGCACACGATCCTCATGACGTGGCTGCTATCCGCATGGGTAGCCCTCCTGGCTGCACGTAAAGCACCCGTGCTTCAGGCATCGAACGCCAAATCATAATTCTATGTGGAGGTCAGCCCAGTGACGCTCGACCCAAAGATCAAAGAACTACGAGACCTTAGAGAGCAAGCCAAGTTGGGGGGTGGCGCCGAACGCATCATCCGTCAACATGAAAAAGGGCGACTTACCGCACGTGAGCGCCTGGAACTCCTGCTCGACAAGGGGAGCTTCCGTGAATTGGACATGTTTGTCACCCACCGGACGACCGATTTTGGTCTGGCCGATCAGCGCATCCTCAGCGATGGCGTGGTGACGGGCTATGGAACGATTGACGGACGGCTCACGTTTGTCTATTCACAGGACTTCACCGTTTTTGGCGGTTCCCTATCCCAGGCTCATGCCGAGAAAATCTGCAAAGTCATGGATATGGCCCTCAAAAATGGTGCGCCGGTCGTTGGCCTCAACGACTCTGGCGGCGCCCGCATCCAGGAGGGCGTCGTCTCCCTGGGCGGCTACGCCGATATTTTCCTGCGCAATACCCTGGCTTCCGGTGTACTGCCGCAGGTCTCTGTGATTCTTGGCCCCTGCGCAGGCGGCGCTGTCTACTCACCTGCCATCACCGACTTCATCATCATGGTCAAAGACTCCAGCTACATGTTCGTGACTGGACCTGAAGTGGTGAAGACAGTGACGCACGAAGATGTCACCTTCGAGACACTGGGCGGCGCGCTGGTGCACGCCAACAAGAGCGGGGTGGCGCATTTCGTGGCCGAGGGCGAAGAAGAAGCCATGTTCCTCAGCCAGAAGCTGCTCGGCTATTTTCCACAGAACAACCTGGAAGATCCGCCGCAGCGCGCCCCGACCGATGATCCGCTGCGCATGGATCCAGACCTAGACGGGCTTATACCCGACAATCCCAACAAGCCCTACGATATGAAAGACGTCATCCAGCGTATCGTAGATGATGGGGATTTCCTGGAAGTCCATGAGCACTTTGCCCGCAACATCTTGATCGGCTTTGCCCGCTTGGGCGGGCGCACCATTGGCATTATCGCCAACCAGCCGATGGTGCTTGCCGGCGTGCTCGACATTGACGCTTCGTGGAAATCGGCGCGCTTCGTGCGCTTCTGCGACTGCTTCAACATCCCGATCGTGGTGTTCGAGGATGTGCCCGGCTTCATGCCCGGCATGTCCCAAGAGCACGGCGGCATCATTCGCCACGGCGCCAAGCTGCTCTATGCCCTGTGCGAGGCGACCGTGCCCAAGATTACGGTCATCACGCGCAAGTCATACGGCGGCGCCTACTGCGTGATGAACAGTAAGCACATCCGCGGCGATCTGAACCTGGCCTGGCCGACGGCTGAAATCGCGGTGATGGGGCCGGAAGGCGCGGTGAACATCATTTTCCGGCGCCAGTTGATGGAGGCTGCCGATCCTGATGCAGAGAAGGCGCGTCTGGTCGCGGAGTACCGCGCCAAATTTGCCAATCCGTACGTGGCGGCCAGCCGTGGTTACATTGATGATGTCATCGAGCCGCGCGAAACGCGGCCGCGATTGATCAACGCGTTGGAGATGCTGCAAAATAAACGCGATACGAACCCGCCCAAGAAACATGGTAACATTCCACTGTGAACGTTGCCGGTCGGTATCAAGGTCAGCATTTCGGAAAGCATGATGCAACTAAACGTCGAACTACCTGAGTGGCAATTTGTCGCCGCTGGCAGTCCTCGTCTGCGCTCTGGCTCGCTCATCACGGTTGTGCTGGATGGCGGCGCTGTGGCGTTTGGCGATGCCGGAGGCCTGGGGCAGATGCAGCTCGCCGTGCAGGGACAACCTCGTCTTGTGCCGCTGGCGCCAGGCCTCTTCGCATTGGCCGGCGTGATCACCGGAATCACCGATTACGAACTCGACGGCGATACCCTGATCGAATTCGAAGTAGACTGCGGCCTGCCGGTGCGCTTCACCTGTTTCCCTGACAGCCATGATCTGCCGCTCAACGGGCTGTGGGTGAGCAGCCTGGTCTCACTAACCATCGTGATGGCTGAATCGGACACGCGTCTGTTAGGCCAGCCGCTGACAGCCATTGTGCAAGAGATTCAACAGTGCTGTTTACGCAGCGCCGAAGAGAGTTTTGGCGAACTAAGGTCGCTGCAGGAGCTTGCACCTTTGCCCTTCAGTCCTGACTTGGTGTACCTGACCTTGTACCTGCGAGGTAGTCACGCGTAACCGAGACAAGATCGTTCCTGATATCAACAGGAGGCAAACCATTCTATGTTCAAAAAGGTTCTGGTCGCCAATCGCGGTGAAATTGCGGTGCGCATCCTACGTGCGTGTGAAGAGCGCGGATTAGCCACTGTCGCCGTGTATTCTGACGCCGACCGTAACGCTTTGCATGTACGCTACGCCGATGAGGCGTATAACATTGGCCCGGCGCCGTCGCGGGAAAGTTATTTGCGGATTGACAAACTCCTGGAAGTGGCGCGCAAGGCCGGCGCGGAGGCCATTCATCCGGGCTACGGATTTCTGTCCGAAAACGAGGATTTTGCTGAAGCCTGTGAAGCCGAAGGCATCGCTTTCATTGGCCCGCCGGCTTCTGCCATCCGCTCGATGGGCGACAAGGTGGAAGCGCGGCGCAGCATGATGGCGGCGGGGGTGCCGGTGGTGCCGGGTACGCCGGAAGGCCTGCGCGACGATGAAGCAGTCGCCGTGGCAAAGCAAATCGGCTATCCCCTGCTGATCAAAGCCGCGGCGGGCGGCGGCGGCAAAGGGATGCGCACCGTACGGCGTCCCGAAGACCTGATCAGCTCGCTCGATGCGGCCCGCCGTGAGTCCAAGAACGCGTTTGGCGACGACACGGTTTACATGGAGAAGCTGGTAGAAAATGCCCGCCATATCGAAATCCAAATCCTGGCGGATCAGCACGGCAATGTGATTCACCTGGGTGAACGCGAGTGCTCCATTCAACGCCGCCACCAAAAACTGATCGAAGAAGCGCCCTCGGTTGCGGTCAGCGACGAGCTGCGCGCGCGGATGGGCGCGATCGCCGTGCGCGCCGCCCAGTCTGTCAAATATGTCAATGCGGGTACCTTCGAATTCTTGCTCGACCGCGACGGCAATTTCTACTTCTTGGAGATGAACACCCGTTTGCAGGTGGAACACCCCGTGACAGAGATGGTCACCGGGGTGGATATCGTCAAAGAGATGATCGCGATTGCCAGCGGCCGCAAGCTGCGCTGGAAGCAAGAGGACATCCGGCCCCGCGGCTGGGCCATCGAGTGCCGCATCACCGCCGAGGACCCGTTCAACAACTTCATGCCGTCCGGCGGCCGCGTCGTCACGCTGTCGGAGCCAACCGGGCCAGGCGTGCGCGTGGAAAGCGGCATCTACGAAGGCTTCGAAGTGTCGTTGTACTACGATCCGATGATTGCCAAGTTGATCGTGTGGGGCGAGACGCGACCAGAAGCGATTCTGCGCATGCGCCGCGCGCTGCGGGAGTACAAGATCGGCGGGATCAAGACAAGCATTCCGTTCCATCAGCAGATCATGGACAGCACGCGCTTCATGTGGGGCACGTTCGACACCACGTTCCTGGAACAACGCTTTGCGCTGCAAGCCACAGAGAAGCCAGAGAACAAAGAAATTGCCGCGATTGTCGCCACGCTCCTCTTGCACGAAAGCGAACGCCGCGCCCTGACTGTGCGCCAGTCGGCTGACGCCGGGACCTCGATTTGGAAACGCGCCAGCCGTTGGGGAGGGTTACGTGTATGAAGTACATTGCATCTATTGACGGCAAAGACTTCCTGGTTGAGATTGATCTTGACAACCGCGTCACCGTGGATGGCAAAGCGGTGGATGTAGACCTCAAGCGCATCGGCACCCTGCCGGTTTTCTCACTGCTCCTCAACAAGGCATCGCATGAAGTGGTGGCCGAAGAACTGCGGGGCGACGCCTATCGGGTCATCATCGGCGGCGAGGCGTTGGAAGTGCGCGTGGAAGATGAGCGCTGGCGGCGGTTGAATCAGGCGCGCGACCTGCTGGCGGTGTCAGGCGGCGAACTACAGCTCAAGGCGCCCATTCCCGGCCTGGTGGTCAAGGTGCTGGTGGCCGAAGATGACGCTGTGCACGCCGGGCAGAGCCTGGTCATCCTGGAGGCCATGAAGATGGAGAATGATCTCAAGGCGCCGCGCGCCTCGATCATCGGCCACGTTAAGGTGAAGCCGGGCGATCGCGTGGATCAAGGGCAGGTGCTGCTCACGCTGCACGGCGAAGCCTGAGCACGGGATTCGCCATCGCACAAAACCAAGACGGGCCGCAGTTTGACTGCGGCCCGTCCTTCATTTCAAGACGACAGTGCGCTCAGAAATGAACCCAAACCGGCGTGATGCCGGCAATGTACCACTGGTCCTTGATTTTCACCAGAATTGCCTCTTGTAGAGCAGCCCCATCGTCGTAACGCAGCGTGGCCCGATCGCCAGCGATCTCGATAGACTCGTAGGTCAGATTTGTCTTGGCTATGACCGGGCTAGGCAAGGTCGGAACTTGATCATGATTGGCCTTGATGATGGCCTGGAATTCTTCGGCTGACAGCTCATGCCCCTCGGCTTTCGCTTGCGTAAGCGCCGCCTGCAGCAGGCTTGCACCGTGGCCCAGAGAGATGTAATGGGCTTGCATGGCGATCAGATAACCGGCCTTTTGCGCAGCTTCAGCGCCCAGGATAGCAGCCACGCCTTCCTGTTGTTTGGCCGTCAACTGGTAATCGGCTGTATCTATGAAGACGGTTGCAAAACCACTCACGTCATAGGTCTGCGCGGCCGTTCCGATCAAGTCGTAGGCGCGCTCCATCACGGTTTTCACACGCGCGGCTTCTGGCGAATTCGGCGCCTCCGAGCCAGCCTTGATGCGATTTGATTGCGCTGACCAGGCGACGCAAGCAAAGGCGACAAGGGCTGCAAGAATGACAACGAGTGGCAAGCTGTTTCTAGTCATAGGAATACTCCTCTCGTGTGCGTACATTCGCAGATGACGCATATACGTAAGTCTTAGTTCCGCTTGCGGATGCGCCATGGGCTGCCTGGCCTATGCGCGCCATTTTTGCGCGCAGTAACCCACAGACTGACGCACATCATGGGCAGGCGCAACATTCGGGCGTAGAGTAGGCGCATCAATGCCTTC
>JBGAVB010000207.1:0-5319 GCA_044228345.1 Anaerolineae bacterium
GCACCCTTCACGGCGCCGGCGCATGACAGGTCTGAAGAAGACCCGGCGCCAGCGCCGGTTTTTTTGCCTTCTGACAGGCCGTGCTTTGTCAACAAGGCCAGAGTGAAGCCCGCCCGCGGCTAGGAAGCCCCTGGCTACCAAATGCAAGGCCTTGCGGGCCTCCGCAGCAGCCCCGCAGGGCCTTCCACGTCGTAGCCAGATGGCTTTAGCCTCTGGCGAGTCTCGGTCGCAGACCTTGCCAGAGAAAATATTAGTGAGGTTACGGGCGCAGACGCGTCGTCACCCGCTGGCGGATGGTCGCCAGCGCCAGCGCAACCCGGTCCGAACCTGGATCAGCCAGGGTCATGAGCAGGGCATCCTCGCCGGTGTCTCGGTAATAGCGCCGCCGCCGACCGACCTTTTCAAATCCGAATTGACTGTAGAGCGTCTGCGCTGCCAGGTTGGATTTACGCACTTCGAGCGTCACTTCAACCGCGCCGCGCGTCACGGATTCGTCAATCAGGTGCAAGAGGAGCCACGCGCCCAAGCCGCGCCGCTGCCAGGCTGGATGGACGCCGATGGTCGCCACGTGCGCCGAATCGTAAAGCATCCACACGCCGGCATAGGCCAGGATGCGCGGCTGCTCTGGCGTTTCCCCGTGGATCACCCGGTAAAATGAGAATTCGTTGGGTGTGATTTCGTACTCGTACATGCTGCGCGGCCATGGATCACCGACGAACAGAATCGGCTCGATTTCCATGATCGCATCCAGGTCATCCCGCTGCATCGGAACGACGGCAAAGATGGCGTCGCTCTGCATCACGGGATCAGCCCTGCGGGCAGTTCGTGCAAATAGATGGGCGTCAGCGATGCAATCTCATCCGAGACGTGGGCCAGAAAACGCGGCCACGCCAGCTCGGCCACAAGACTGGCCCGACGCACGCTGAGCGCGGGCGAGGCGAAAGAAGCCCGCTCGCCGAGGTGGGAGCGCAAGGCGGTCCGCGTAGTTTCCAGCAAATCACCGGCAAACAGGGTCGGCGTGGGCGCCGTCTGCGCCAACGTTTCGATGGTGCTGATGGCAAAGGGGCTGACCGTGCGCCACGTCCCTGGCCGGGCGTCCTGGACATAATGCGCCCAGCAAACGCGGCCGCGGCCGGCCTGCACCAGGGCGGTTACTGGCTGCGGCTGCGCGTGGTGTGCATAGGCGATGGCGTCCAGGGTGGCGACGCCGAACAGCGGCAGGCTGTTGGCGCTGGCAATGCCCTTGGCGAGGGCCAGCCCGACGCGCACGCCGGTGAAGGAACCAGGTCCAATCGCAACGGCAACCGCCTGCACGTCGTTGGCTGTGATGCCTGCCTGGGTCAGCATGGCGATCACCTGCGGCATGAGTTCTACGGTATGGCGTCGGGCGGAATGCCAGGTTACTTCGCTCACCACTCGCTGGCCGTCATAGAGGGCGATGCTCGCCAGGTCAGTGCAGGTGTCAAGCGCCAATAGGAGCGGTTGTGTCATGGCGTCGCCTCCTGCCCCAGAAGGCGCAGAAGCTCGGCATGACGCGCGCCGTGCGCGGTGAAGACCAGCCGCCGCGTCTGCTCATCCAGCCAGGTGAGCTGGATATCGAGGCGATCGGCTGGCAAAGCTGGCGTCACCAGGTTGGCCCATTCGATCACAGTGACGCCGTCGCCGCCCAGGAGATCATCCAAGCCAAAAGCCAGGGCCTCAGCCGTGGCTGCCGCCAGGCGATAGACGTCTACGTGGTAGAGGTGCAGCCGGCCATCGTACTCGCCTACCAGGGTGAACGTCGGGCTGGTGATTTGTTCAGGCACACCCAGGCCGGCGCCGATGCCCTGCACCAGGGTCGTCTTGCCCGCGCCCAGGTCTCCACTGAGGGCCAGGACGTCGCCTGGTTGCACAAGTCCGCCAAGCCGTTGACCCACGGCCTGCGTGGCGGCTGGACTGCCACTGGTCATTTCAATGGTCGAAACTGCCAACAATTCATCAGACAAGGTCAACTCCCACCAGGTCCCATGTTTTCGATAGGGCGATTGTAACACAAGCCCCACCGCTTTGGTAATCTGGGATGACCTGGGTATAATGCATCCGACAGGCAAAAAAAGTACATTACGTTGACACTAGTCGCCGCGGCGACATCATCGGTGAGGAAAGCGCAAACACCTAATGAAAGTGCTGGTTATTTCTGACATCCATGCCAATCTGGCAGCGCTCGACACAGTTCTGAAGGATGCTCAAAGCCGTGGCTACGACGAAATATGGTGCCTGGGAGATGTGGTGGGGTATGGCCCAGATCCCAATGCCTGCATCGAACGCCTGGCCGAACTTGGCCCACAGCTAACCGTGCGCCTGGCTGGTAATCATGACTATGCTGTCTTGGGCAAAGAGATCAACGTGGACGATTTCAATCCCGAGGCGAAAAAAGCGGTTCTGTGGACACGCGAGCAGTTGACTGCGGAGGCCTGGACTTACCTGGATGCCCTATCTGGTCAGGCGGTGCAGCGCGGCGAATTCATGCTGGTGCACGGCAGTCCACGCGATTCGGTATGGGAATACGTGCTGTCGCCGCGCATTGCGCGTGAAAACTTCGAGGAAGTGACCGATTTTCGCTGCTGCCTGGTGGGCCATACGCACGTGCCCGCGATGTTCAGCTTTCGCGTCGATCGGCGCGATGGGAAGCCCTTTGGCCGCTGTTTGCAGCATCGCTTGACGCCTAGCCCGCCTGACTTGGCTCTTTCCTTCGACCAGGTGCGCCTGATCATCAACCCCGGCAGCGTTGGTCAGCCGCGCGATCATGATCCCCGCGCCAGCTATGCCTTGCTCGATACCGAAACCCGGCTGTGGACGTATGTGCGGGTGGAATACCCGATTGAGCAGACACAGCATCGGATGATGGGCGCCCAATTGCCGGAGCGCCTCATCAATCGCCTCTCATTTGGTTGGTAGCGCCTGTTTGCCGCCGCAGGAACAATCGCGCGTTAATCTCGTCATTGAAGATGAATGTACGACTGACACACGGCTGCGCCAGCAGCTGGTTGATAGATGCGTTGGGTTCATCTGAGAAGAAAGAGAGGTTCGATCATGTCACGTAAAGCCATTACCAGTTTCTTATTGATTGTGGTTGCCCTGGGTTGGGTGGCGTGTGGCGGGGCTGCGCCCGCGCCGGCGTCCGGGGGCAAAGAAGCAGCCAACATGGAGGCGCCGGCGCAACCGCAGGCGACGGCGGCGCCGGCCGCCAGCGACGCCGCGGGGATGCCAGTCCTGCAGGACCGCATGATTATTCAGCACGCCGAGATCAGCATGGTGGTCAAAGACACGGAAACTGCAGCCACTGCCATCCGCAATCAGGCGGCCGCGGGCGGCGGTTATGTGTCCAGCTCCAACTTGTTCCGTGACGGTGAGCAGCTGCGCGGCACACTGACGGTGCGTGTCCCTGCGCAGGCGCTGCCTACCTTCTTGGATCAAATCAAGAGCATGGCGGTGAGGGTTGTACGCGATAACCTGTCCGGCGAAGACGTGACCCAGGAGTACACTGACTTGGGCAGCCGCCAGCGCAACCTGGAGGCGACGGAAACTGAACTGTTGGCCCTGCTGACAGAGGTGCGCCAGAAGCCCAACGCCAAGCCCAGCGACATTCTGGAAGTGTACGACAAAATCACACAGATTCGGGGCGAGATTGAGCAGATCAAGGGGCGGATGCAGTATCTGTCCAACCTGACCGCGCTGGCGACGATTCAGATTGAGTTGATTCCTGATGCGTTGAGCAAGCCGGTGGTGGAGGAAGGCTGGCAGCCGCTCGCCACGCTGCGTGACGCCGCATCGCGGTTGGTCAAGACGCTGCAAGGCCTGGTCGAAGCCTTGATCTGGCTTGTCATCTATGTGCTGCCTGTTCTGATTCTGATCGCGCTGCCGTTCGTGTTGTTGATCCTGTTGATCCGGTTTTTGCGCCGCCGCTATCCGCCGACGCCCAAAGCGCCGGTTGTGACGCCGCCTCCTCCGCCGCAGGAAAAAGCCGAGTAGCAAGTCCAGATTTCTCCCGGTCAATCACCAGCCGCCGTTCTCCGGCGGCTGGTCTGTTTGACGGTCCTATCTTCTTTCTTGGGGGATGACGCTGCTCAAGGATGCGGGGGCGCCGGCTCGGCTGGCTTGCCCTGGGTGTACTTCCCGCTGTCTTCCATCAATTCGTGGTAGACGCCCAGCATATAGGCCTGCTGCAACCGTTGGGCGTCCGCGTCGCGCCGTTGGCGTGAGGCATGGTAGGTTGATATGCGCCGCATGATCTCCTGTTGGACGCGTCGTGGGTTGGCCACCAGGTCAAACGTGAAGCCTTCATCGGCGGCCGCGGTCTTGATGAGCACATTGCCAAAGTTCAGCGTATTGGCCAGGAAGGTTGGAAGATTGGACTGGACGTTCTGAATGCGATCCAGGCCGGCTTCGCGGCGTTGTTCGCTCAGGCCGAAGGGCTTGCGCTCGATGTCAATCAATTTCTCGTTGGTCACGATGTAAAGGTCGTTGGCCCAGTCCTCATACTGCCACCACAGCCAACCGCAAGCCCCCAGCCAGAACACACCGGTGAGGAGCCAGTACAACCCCTCGACTGAACGCACGGTAATTCCCAGCGCCACAGACGCGAGAATCCAGGCCACAAACGACTGCCAAACCCGTTCGATCAAGATCAGCCAGTGTTTGCGCCACACCGTTCTCTCGGGCGTGATGTCCCACGACCCCAACAGTCCGCCCTCGAAGGCCAGGTTTTGGCTGCCTGGGGGCAGCCGTCGCCGTGAGACGGCGCGCTTCATCCAGCGCAGTGGTCGCAGGAGGAGAACATCTAGCGGAAGGAAGATGTAACGCAGCAAGGCGGCGATGAACTTCAACCACTTCCGCCACCACGGCAGCGGTGTCGGCAGTTTGGTTCCAGGCGGCAGCGCCTGGTCGGGCGGCTGGCTCACCAGGCTTAACCGCAGATCTTTGACGAGCTGCAGGCGCAGGCTCTCGCGCTGTTCCACTAATTGTTCCGCCTTCAAACGCCGCCGATGCTCGAAGATGAGGCTCTGGACGAACGTCGGATTACCGACATGGTCGAACAAAATCTGCGACGCGGCGTTGGCTGTTTTGATCCTCAAGTCGCCATAGTTAAGCAGTTTGCCCCAGAAGCTGGTGCGCAGGGTGGTGTCTTGCACTTGATCCAGAGGCGCTTCCAAGCGGTGTTCGTAGATAAATGCGATTTTCTCACGGGCCGTCACGCGCAGGGGAGTCACGACGAAGTAATCGTTGAAGTAATCAATCACGAACCAGATAAGGGCTGGAATGAAGACGACGATACCCACG
>JBGAVB010000208.1:0-5296 GCA_044228345.1 Anaerolineae bacterium
GAAGAGGAGCACGGCACAGGGGCTGTGAACGTCAACCGCTATCAGGAAGCGGCCGCCACCGGCGCCGGCACCATCGCCGTCGGCTGCCCCTTCTGCCTGACCATGCTGACCGACGCCTCGAAACAGGCGGGCGAAGGCGCCCTGCAAGTGAAGGATATTGCCGAGTTGGTGGCTGAGGCGTTGTCATGAAACCCTCCCCAAAGCCCTCTCCCTCGCGCTGGCCGTTGATCCTGGTGGGCGCGGGCCTGGCCCTGCCGGCCTTTGCCTCCAACGTCAGGCTGCTCAGCGCGCCCCAGGTGCTGTATCTCTATCACGGCGATTTCCAGGGCAAAAGTGAGCTGTTCCGCTCGCTCGATAACGGCGACACGTGGCAGGCCGCGGTCCCCGCAGCGGTGCAGGGAACGACCCAGGCTGCGCTGGCGCCCGATGGCCGCCTGTGGTTCACCCGCCAGGACGGCCTACGCGCCCTGGCGCCGGGTGACATCAGCTGGCGCGCCATGCCGTGAGAGGTGACAGAATTTGCAGCGACTGACCGCTTGTAGGGTATAATGGCGTCACAACCGACCCTGGAGACGCCTATGACCCGTTCCGCTTCTGACCTCTTCATTGTGGATAACAGCGATTTCGATTGGAAAGTGCGTGCCTTCGTGGCCGAATGGTGCGCGCTGTCGTCGGCCATTGACATTGCCACCGGCTACTTCGAGATCGGCGCGCTGCTGGCGCTCGGCGAAGCGTGGCAAGCAGTGGACCATATCCGCATCCTCATGGGCGATGAAGTCTCCTTGCGCACCAGGCAGGCCTTTGCCAAAGGGCTGGAGCGGATCCAGGGTCAGCTCGAGCGCAGCCTGGAAAGCGAAAAGGCACAGAACGATTTCCTGACGGGCGTCCCCGCGATCGTCGAAGCGATCCGCGCAGGCAAGATTCAATGTCGCGTCTATCGCAAGGACAAGTTCCACGCCAAAGCCTACATCACCCACAGCCGCCTGGCGGTGGTGGGTTCGTTTGCCCTGGTCGGCTCCTCCAACTTCACCTACCCCGGACTGGCCGAAAATGTCGAGTTGAACGTACAAATCCGCGGCGCAGACGTGGGGCTGCTGCAAGCGTGGTATGAACGCTTTTGGGACGAAGCCGAGGATGTCACCGCGGACGTTCTGCGCACGCTGGAACGACATACCCGGCCGCACACACCGTTCGAGATCTGGTTCAAGGGGCTGGACGAGTTCTTCCGCGGCCGCGAGTTGGAACCTGACGCCTGGGACGAGGAGCGATCGGTTGTCTTCAAGCTGTTGGACAAATATCAGCGCGACGCCTATCGCAACCTGATGGCGATCGCCGACCGTTTCGGCGGGGCATTTCTGTGCGACGGCGTGGGCCTGGGCAAGACGTATGTCGGCCTGATGCTGATCGAGCGGCTGGTCTTCAAAGAGGGCAAGCAGGTCGTCCTCTTTGCGCCCAAAGCCGCGCGCGAAGATGTCTGGGAGCCAGTCCTGAGACGTTACCTGGAAAGGGTCTTCAGCGGCTTCGTCAACCTGGTCATCTACAACCACACCGATCTACAGCGCCGCGGCCGGTGGCCGGTAGAGATGGAGATGACCGTGCGCGATGCCGATGTGGTCATCATTGACGAGGCGCACCATTTCCGCAACCCCGGCATCGCCGGCGAAGGGGTCAAGGCGCCGTCGCGCTACCGGCAGTTGCAGGGCTATCTGCAGGGCAGCGACCGGCCCAAACAGGTCTTTCTGCTCACGGCGACGCCGGTCAACAACTCGATCCACGATTTTCGCCACATGATCGAGCTGTTCACCGGCGGGGACGAGCGCTACTTTGCGCCCACCCTGGGCATCCACAGCCTGCGCCGACACTTCATTGACCTGGAGCGGAAGATTCTGGCCCGACTGCCGGCGTCCGAGCAAATGAGCGTGCTGGTCGAAGCGGACATTCAAGAGGCGGAACGTGCGCTGCGCAGTAACCCGGTCTTCGGCGCGCTGGTCGTGCAGCGCAGCCGGGCCTACGTGAAGGAGAGCCAGCGCCTCAACGGCGCCGGCGGCGCGCTTTTTCCAGAGCGCGAACCGCCGAAGGTCGTCCCCTACAGCATCAAGATCACCTACGGCGCCCTCCTGGAAAGCGTACGCACCGCGTTCCGCAAGGAGCGGCCGCTCTTCGTGCTTGGCATCTACTATCCCCTGGCCTATTGGAAAGGCGACAAGGAAAGCGCAGCCTACAGGTCATTCGATGAGAACCGCCAGAAACAGGTGGTGATGCTCATCCGCACCCTCTTTCTGAAACGCTTCGAAAGCTCGGCGCGGGCGTTCGAAGGCTCTTGCTGGCGGCTGTTGAAAAAACTGCTGGCCTGGGTCACGGCGCACGTCCGCTCAGACCGTGACCGCAGCCGTTTGGAGCGCTGGCAGATCAAGAATGCGGCGTTGATCGGCTACGCGCAGGCGCATCAGTTGGAGCTATGGCCGGAGGAGGCCGATGAGGACGAGGTTGAGGAGTTCCTGGATGAAGATGTCCTCAGCGCCATCGAGCGGCTCGACCCCGCGCTGTTCGATGTGGACGCCATCCTGGATGACAGCTTCGATGATCTGACCCAACTGGCTGACTTTTTGCGCGAGGTCGGCCGCGTGACGCCAGAGCGCGACGACAAGCTGAAGGCGCTGATCAAGCTGCTCAAGTCTGATGCGCTGCTCAAGCAGCAAAAGGTCATCATCTTCACGGAGTTTGCCGATACGGCGCGCTACCTGGAGCAGCAGCTCAAGGCCGTCGGCATCGAGGGCCTGCAGCGCATTGACGGCGGCAGCAATCAGCGCCAGCGCAGCGATGTGATCCGCCGCTTTGCGCCGTACTACAACGGCCTGAGCACCGCCGACCTGGCCGCCCAGGGCAAGCCGCCGATCCGCGTGTTGATTTCCACCGATGTGCTGTCCGAAGGCCTGAACCTGCAAGATGCGACCCGCCTGATCAACTATGACCTGCACTGGAACCCGGTGCGCCTGATGCAGCGCATCGGCCGCGTGGACCGGCGCATGAACCCGGCCGTGGAGGCGCGCCTGATCGCCGACCATCCGGGCCTGGCCCCACTGCGCGGCAAGGTCGCGTTCTGGAACTTCCTGCCGCCGGAGGAACTGGACGACCTGCTGCACCTCTTCCAGCGCGTCACCAGCAAGACACTGGTGATCTCGCGCACGCTGGGCATCGAGGGGCGCACGCTGCTGACGCCGGACGACGCGTTCGATCCGATTCGGGAACTCAACGAGCAGTGCGACGGCACGCTGTCGGAGACGGAGCAGCTGCGACTGGAATACACGGCCCTGGTCAGCGCCTATCCTGACCTGGCTGCGACCGTCGCCAACCTGCCGCCCAAAGCCTTCTCCGGCCGCACCAATCCCCAACCGGCCGGCCGCGCGGTCTTTTTCTGCTACCGCGTCCCGCGGCCCGATCCGGACCTGATCGAGGCCGCGCCAGGCCAGCCGCGCTGGAGCGACCGCGCCGGGTTCACGGTCTGGCTGTGCTATGACCTGGCCGGGGAGCGCCTCCTGACCGAGCCGGGCGCCATTGCCAATCTGATCCGCTCAGATCCGGACACCCCGCGGCGCGCTACCCTGGCGCGCGCGACGTTGGCCGAGCTGCGCAAGCAGGTGGAGAAGCAGGTCATCGCCGACTACCTGCGTCCCCTGCAAGCGCCCGTGGGCGTGACGCCGATCTTGAAGTGCTGGATGGAGTTGAATTGACCATGATAACTCTACATCAAATCGAAGCATGGGTAGCTCAAGGGGAGTCCGAGTCGCAGGAATTCAAGTTGTCTACAGGACAACGCACGGACGCGGCCAAAACAATCTGCGCATTTCTCAATCATCGGGGCGGACGCGTTCTGTTTGGGGTAGATGTTCGCGGCCAGATCGTCGGGCAGGAGATGACTGACAAGACGGTGGCGGATGTCGCCCGCGAGATGCGTGAGATCGAGCCGCCTGTATTCCCTTTCATCGAACGAACACCTTTGCAGTCAGGGCGAGAGGTGTTGACGGTAATTGTCGAACTCGGTAGCAGGCGGCCGTATGCGTTTCGGGGCCAAGCGTACCGGCGCGTGGGCACAACCAACCGACAGCTTAGCCATGACGAATACAACCGAATGTTGCTGGAACAACTTCACAGCACTGCACGCTGGGAAAGCGAGCCGGCCGTGGGCTGGCGCGTAGCCGATCTGGATGTCACGGAAATCGTACGGACGCTGGAGGAGGCAATCCGCCGCGGCCGCGCTGAAGATCCCGGTACGCGCGATCCTCTGGCGATCTTGCGAGGACTGGGGTTGGTGAAAGGCGACCAACTGTTGCGAGCTGCGATCGTGCTCTTTGGCAAAAGTGACCGGTTTCTGCCGGACTATCCGCAGTGCCTGTTGCGCGTTGCGCGCTTCAAGGGTGTGGATAAGACGGAGTTCCTGGACAATCGCCAGTTCACTGGGAACGCCTTCGATTTGTTGATGCGCGCCGATCGGTTTCTACGCGAAAATCTGCCCATTGCTGGTCGTATCATCCCCCACCTGTTCGAGCGAGTGGATGATCCCCTCTACCCACCAATGGCGCTGCGCGAGGGGATAGCGAATGCCATCTGTCACCGGGACTATGCCATCGGCGGCGGTTCAATTGGCCTGGCGATTTACGACGACCGGCTGGAGATCACTTCGTCCGGCACGCTGCACTTCGGATTAACGATTAGCGATCTCTATCAGCCCCATGAATCGTTGCTGTGGAATCCCCTAATTGCGGCTGTCTTCTATCGCCGCGGGGTCATAGAGGCATGGGGACGTGGCACACTGAAAATGGCGGAGCTAACAGAGCAGGCTGGTTTGCCACGTCCCGAGTTCGAGCAGACCGCCGGCACTCTTGTCGTACGCTTCCGAGTCGGACGTTACCTGCCGCCTCAGCGGATCGGTCATGACCTGACCCAGCGCCAGCAGGACGTGCTGCAACTCTTGGGGGCTGGCGCCGACATGGCTTTGAGTGAGATTCACAGGGCGCTTGGCGGCGCCACGTCTATCCGGTCACTGCGCGATGACCTCAAACTTTTGCGAAGCCTGGACTTGATTGATTTAACCGGTCATGGACGCGGAGCCAGGTGGATGCTGAAAGGTCGCGCTGTGCCCAAAGGCCCTGGCTAATACGCGTCCAATTCGCGTCTTATTCTGTCCAATTCGCGTCCAATTATGATCTATTGTGTCGGGTGAATACCAATGGCGAACGGCAAGCCTGGACGCTCTTCTCCACAGTGCGACCGGAACTGTCGTTCTCAGCCCAAAAGT
>JBGAVB010000209.1:0-5271 GCA_044228345.1 Anaerolineae bacterium
GATAATGCGCTCGTGCAGCACCTCTTCCATGCGCAGTAGTTTCTGGGCCTCGGTTTCCAGCATCTGCGTGAGCGGAATGCCGGTCCAACTGGCAACAACCTGCGCGATGTCCTCTTCGCTGACCACTTCATCCAGGCCCGTCTCGGCGCGCCAGGACGTGCGCTCAACGGTGAATTCTTGTTCGAGCTTCAGGCGCTCGGCTTTGAAAGTTGCCGCGCGCTCGTAATCGCGCGACGCCCAGGCTGCCTCTTCGTCTGCGGTGAGCCTCTGCAGGCGTCCCTTCTTGTCTTTGAGATCTTCTGGCATGGTGTAGAGCGCCACGCGCAGCTTGGCGGCCGCCTCATCCATCAGGTCAATAGCCTTGTCTGGCAGCTTGCGATCGGCCACGTAACGATGTGAAAGCCGCGCGGCCGCGACCAGGGCCTTGTCGTCAATCGAAACTTTGTGATGCGCCTCGTAGCGGTCACGCACGCCGCGCAAGATGCCGATCGTATCTTCGACGCTTGGCTCCTCCACCCAGATCGGCGAGAAACGGCGTTCCAACGCGCTGTCCTTTTCGATGTACTGCCGATACTCGTCCGGCGTTGTCGCGCCGACGCAGCGCAGTTCGCCGCGGGCGAGGGCCGGCTTCATCATATTGCTGGCATCCATCGCGCCTGAGGCCGCGCCTGCGCCCACCACCGTGTGAATTTCATCAATGAACAGGATGATTTCGCCCTCCGCGCGCTGCACTTCTTCGATCGTGGCCTTGAGCCGCTCTTCAAACTCGCCGCGGAATCGGGTGCCGGCCACCATCGCGCCCAGATCAAGCGAAAGCACGCGCTTGCCCATCAGAATCTCGGGCACTTCATCGGCGGCAATCTGCTGCGCCAGGCCTTCGACAATGGCTGTCTTGCCCACGCCCGCCTCGCCAATGAGCACCGGGTTGTTCTTCGTGCGGCGGCTAAGCACCTGAATCACGCGCAGAATCTCCGTATCGCGTCCGATCACCGGGTCGAGTTTGCCTTCCGTCGCCAGTTTGGTCAGGTCGCGGCTGAATTTCTCCAACATGCGGTACTGACTGTCGGTCGCTTGGCTCGTGATGCGCTGCCCGCCGCGTAGTTGATCCACCGCCTGGCTGATCCGCTCCCGCGTGATGCCGTGCTCCTTCAGGATGCGAGCCGTCGGTGTGTTGCGCTCGGCCGCAATGGCGAGGAAGAGATGCTCGGTCGAGACGAACTCGTCCTTCATGCGGCTGGCTTCTTCATTGGCGGCATCCACCACGCGCTTCAAGCGCGGGGTGATAAACACCTGGGAAACGGCGCCTCCGTAAGGCGTGTTCGTCAGCCTGGGGGCGGTCTGCAGCACTTCATCCAACTTACCGGAGACGACGTTGACCGGCACCGCCAGGCGATCCAAAATCTGCGGTATGATGCCATTGGGCTGTTCAAGCAGAGCCAGGAACAAGTGTTCCGTGTCAACCTGCGTATGTTGATAACGCTGTAAAATCTCATACGCGCGCATCGCAGCATCTTGCGCGCGGTCGGTAAAACGATCAAATCGCATCATAGGTCTAGAATCACAACCCTCTTTCGCTGACTATGCTTGACAATAACCCCGTTGTACACAAATCACGGTGCGTAGGTTTTATTTCAATCTGTTTGCCGCGGGGGGACGACCTCGTCGCCGCGACAAAATCTTCAGGCGCAACGCCACTATCGCGCTTGAACGGAACCCGCTATGTAGAATTCGTTCCTATCAAATCAATCTCTAACGGAACGCTAACACAGGGGCCCCATGTGGCAGAGGCACAAAGAAGGTCGGGCTGAATCCAGCGCCTATTCTTTGTGCCTCTGCCGGTCGGTCAGTCAGCCGGGCAAATCGTCATCGGGTTATACCCCAGGCCCTGGCTGTTGTGTGATGGCCGCAAAAAGTTGTTGAGTTTCGGTTAATAACGCAGCAGCGCGCCGATATTTCCCATCAGACGCAGGTCGGCCGAATCATCCCCACCGAGCACCACCACGGTGTTGCCGGCCTCGAGCGTACGGCGCACCAGGGTGTTGACCACGTCAGGCACCGACTGCATGGGGCCGCCGCAGAAGTTGCATGTTGTGGCCGTCGCCACGGAGATATAGCCGCAGTTCTGGCAGCGGTGCGCGGGAGCCTCGTAGCCTTCAGTCATGACGAGCTGCATGACGCGGCCATCCTGGAGCGCCACGACCGTGTCCACCAGCCCCATGACGGCCGGGCCGCCTTTGCTGGCCGTTGTCACAATCTGCTCCACGAGGGCGCGCTCGCGCGCCACCGCCACCTGTTGGGCTACGGCCAGGGCCAACTCGCCGATCTCGGTCGCGCTGGCGTTCGCGTCCACATTGAACGTGCCAACGACGCGCTCCTGCCAAACCTTGGGTAGCTGGCTGCGGAACAGTGAGACATTGTCATCCGTGCCAGCCACGATGATTCGTTTGCAGTTATTCTCGAAGAAACGAATGGCCTCCTCGACCGCCTCCTTGACGTTGCGCTCGACCGTCTCTTCGGCCGCGCGCTGAATACGCGCGGATGAGCGGCCGCCTGCGCGGTGATGCTTGACATCATCGCCCAACATGCCGCTGGCCTCTTCCAGCTTGCCCATGTAAAACATGAACAGCCGGATGCCCTCACGATCCACGACGGCCACGCCATGCCGGGCATAGTTGTCCACGAGATTGCTCAGGGGCTTAATGTAAGGGCGAGGGTTGACGAATACGCTGTCCTCAATTGGCACAAAGAGTGGATAGGCCCGCCAGAAACCATCAGCCTGACAACTAAAACAAGCCACGCCGCGGCCTTGCCAGTTGTGCTCAAAGTCAAAATACCGGGTCACACGCTGGGCGTCGGCGGGGCTGACTTGATCCTCCACAGAGGTAAGCAAGCGCCGCAATGCCAACTTATACTTCTCAACCGTGCGTCGGCGCGGATCAACATTGAGGTAAAGGCTGAGGACCGGCCCCTTCTTCCCAATCATTTCGACCAATTCTTGCAGTTCAGTATCGCGAATCATACATTCCCTCGATTCTGTCATGCGCGCATCCTGGCGTGGCAGGCCGTGCGATCGCGGCGTGGATCACGACCGCGCGCCCCGCCTGCCCCAAGATTGCATCCAACCACGAACTAACCAGTGCGGGGGTCTTCAACTCCGTCCAGGATGGTCTGGCGCAGCGTGTGCGCCAGACCATCCGAGGTCATCACAACGCTCGGTCCAGCCGTCATGGCGACCGCGGCGCCCCTCATCGCGCCGGGATAACGAGCCGTTGTCCTTCGTAAATCTTGCTGGCGTCCCGAATCCCGTTGGCCTGGGCAATGGCCGCGCTGGTCACCCCGTAGCGGGCGGCAATTTGCGAGAGCGTGTCGCCGCGACGCACGACATAAATCGTGTCGCCGCCGCCGCTGCTGCCCCCACTGCTCGTGCTGCCGTCGCCCGCGCTGCCTGGGACCTTGATGACCTGACCAGGGTGAATCAGATTCGGGTTGGAAATGCCGTTGATGCGCATCAACTCCGCAACCGTAGTGTCATAACGGGCGGCGATTGAGCCAAGCGTCTCACCCCGCTGCACGGTGTGCGTGCCATAAGGCTGCGTCGCGATATCGGCCGGCTGCTTGCCCGGAATCTTGATCACTTGACCGGCGCGAATGTCGCCTGCATCCTTCAAGTTGTTCAACGTCACCAGAACATTGACATCTGCGCCAAAACGCTGCGCAATGTCGGTCAAGGTATCACCTTCCTTGACCACGTAGGACCAGGTGTCGGCCGGGGCCGGAATGGTTGCGATGGCGGGAGGCTGCTGGCCGATCGGAGGCGCAACCACACCACCGCCGTCAGGCGCCGGCGTAGCGCTGATCACCCCGCCCTGCTCGCCCACCGTTCCGGTCATGGGCGTCGTGTTGGGCGCAGTTTGCTGCTTGCCGGCCGCTGGCGTCTGAGTCCAGGTCGCTGCTTGGTTTGCCACCGGCCGGTCGCGGGTGCAGCCGAGCAAGGCGGCGGTGAGGAGTAACATAACGGTGGTGGTGAGTAGGGTCAAACGAAGTCGGTGTGTCTGCATGATCTGTCTTCTGTCCTCCACTGAGATTGAAAATGAAAGTGCGACGTGATAGGCGCGTCCACGGATCGTTTATCCGGTGCAAAACTGCGCTGACAACGGCCTGCAGATGCGCGCCAGGTGTGACAAAGAGATTACCACGCCTTGCAGTCAACGTCAAGTCGCTTTTCTCGCGCTCAAATCACGCCCAGCTGCTTACCCACCGCGGCGAAAATAGTGAGCGCCTGCTCGAGATCGGCCTGGCTGTGGCTGGCGCTGATCATGACGCGGATACGCGCTTGCCCGCGCGCCACCGTGGGGAAGCCGATCGCCATGGCAAAGAGGCCCTGTTCAAACAGCGCGCGGCTGAACTGCTGCGCCAGCGGCGCTTCGCCCAGCATGACTGGGGTGATGGGGGTCTGGCTGCGGCCAGTGTCGAAGCCTAGACGCTGCATCTCGGCCTTGAAAAAGCGCGCATTGCTCCACAGGCGGTCCACCAGGTCGGTTGATTGCTCCAGCAGATCAACGGCCGCTAGGCAAGCTGCGGTGTCGGCCGGCGTGACTGCGCTGGAGAACAGGAACGGCCGCGCCTTCTGGCGTACGTAATCCACAATGGTCTTCCGGCCAGCAATGACGCCTCCTACGACGCCAAAGGCCTTGGACAAAGTTCCCACTTCGACATCGAACTTGCCGCGCAAGCCGAAATGATCTACGATGCCGCGTCCGCCGTGCCCCAGCACGCCTTCGCCGTGCGCATCGTCCACCATGGTCATCACGCCGTAGCGCGCGGCCACGGTGTAGAGTTGATCGAGCGGGGCAATGTCGCCATCCATCGAAAAGACGCCATCGCTGATCAACAGCCCGCGGCGGAATTGAGGTAAGTTCTCCTGGATCACACGCTCGGCGTCTGCGGCATTGCCATGCTCGTAGGGGATGATCTTGGCGCTGGAGAGCCGGCAGCCATCAATAATGGAGGCATGGTTGAGGCGATCGGAGAAGATCACATCTTCTGTGCCCACCAGCGGCGGGATAACGGCTTGAGTGGCGCAAAAGCCAGACTGCACGTAAAGCGCGTCTTCGACGCCCTTGAACTGCGCCAGGCGCTGCTCCGGCAGCGCGCCGGCGTGGCGGCGGACGATCCCGAGATGGTGGAGGCCAGCGTCCACGCCATGGGCCGCACCCTGCTCACGCTCGACGAGGCCAAGCGGCGCCGGGCCGCCCTCACCTCCCTGATCAC
>JBGAVB010000020.1:0-14558 GCA_044228345.1 Anaerolineae bacterium
GAAGCACAAATAGGGATGACGGCGCGCCAAAACGATCCGGCTGGCCAAGCGCGTCAAAGTGCAGCGGGAGACTGGCCGGCAGGCTGGGAAACCGGATGCACAAATAACCAAAGAGCGCCAGGTTTAGAATCAGTGTCACAGCCAGGATGCCTAAGCCGATACGATCCCGCCAGATATCCCACTGCCAGATGCCGGGCGCCTCGCGCCCCACGCTGCGCAAGCGATTGGGTCCCAGTTCATAGCGTTCCTGAATCGCCTGGATGAAGTCATCGGGCGCGGCAGGCGACAAGGCATAGCCGACGGTGTAGGTGTGTTCTTTGTCATGCTGTTCAGTGAAGAGAACGACCTGGTTGGCGGCCGGCACCGTCGCCAGACTGATAACATGGCCCACCGCGCTGACGTCTGCGCGCGCCAGGTACGGGTTCGGCCATTCCCACCAACGCCCCTTCACTGCGGCAAATCCACCGCGCTGAATACGCAGAATGGTCCCCAGCGGGATGACTTCTCGCAAAGAGCCCCAGGCAACGGTCACGGCGTCGCGATCCACCCAGTATTCCAACGACAGCGTACTCCACGTCCGGTAACCCAGGTAGGCCAGAACGGGCAGGCATGTCAGGCCGAGCAGTCCCAGCAGAAAGACCCAACCCGAGATGGGGAGTGCAGTCATCCAACGCAGCAGCAGAACGGCCAGGAGCATGACCCCAACACAGGCGAGCACCCCGCGCCACGCATCGGGTGTAGAGGCAGACTTAAAGCTCATGCCGCCTCAAAAGACCGGAGTACACCAGTCGCAATACTGTGGCACGTTGCCGCGCACAACCTCGAAATAGAGGTCGCGCAGCTCGGTGGTGATCGGCCCCATCTTGCCCGCGCCGATCGGACGCCGATCCACGGAGGCAATGGCCGCCACCTGGACGCCGGTGCCGCAGAAGAAAGCCTCATCGGCCACATACAGTTCAGTGCGGTCAATGCTGCGCTCGACCACCTGCAAGCCCAGTTGAGCCGTAGCCAGATCCATCAACGTGCGCCGTGTGATCCTCCAGGATGTTGTCGCTGACTGGGGGCGTGATCAAGGTGCGGTTGCGGATGATGAAAATGTTCTCCGCGCTGCCTTCGGACACATGGCCGTCCGGGTTGAGCACAATGGCCTCGTCAAAGCCGTTCATCATGGCCTCGCTCTTGATGAACGCCGAGTTGACATAGGCGCCGGCCAGTTTGCCGCGCGCTGGAATCGCCGTGTCATCCACGCGTCGCCAGGACGAAGTGCAAACACGAGCGCCTTCTTCCGATTCGATATAGCGGCCGAAAGGCACCGCGTAAATCGTCACCTCGTCGCGCAGATCGTGCAGACGCACGCCGATGATCTTTTCCGCCTTGTAGGCCAGGGGCCGGATATAGATGTCGTGATGCATCGCCTCGCGCCGCGCCAGGTCGAGCGTGATATTCACCAAATCGTCAGGCGTGAAAGGCAGCTTCATCAGCAGCAGCCGCGTGGACATCAAGAAGCGCTCGAAATGGTCGCGAATGCGGAAGACATACAGGTTCTGGTGCTTCTCATTCCAATAGCCGCGAATCCCGCCAAAACAGGCCGTGCCGTAGTGCAGGGCGTGCGTCATGACGCTGACCGTGGCCTGCTCTATCGGTACAATAGCACCCTCAAAAAAAGCATATTTTGTCATTCGACTCTCCTACCAATCCTCATGCCTGTACGTTTTTCCCGATAGGCTGGCTTTACATCTCCCACGCCGCCAGCGCCGCCAGCAAGCCCTGGTCAGTCATGTCCATAGTTAGCGGCGTGACCGAAATGAAACCGAGCGCCAGCGCGCCGATGTCGGTGTCGCCGGCCTCATCAGGGATGCCGCCAGGTGGATCGCCGCCAATCCAGTAGTATGGTCGTCCACGTGGATCATGGCGCTCGATCAGCTTGTCGCGGTAGACGCGGCGCCCCAAGCGGGTGCGCCTCAAACCGCGGATGGCGTCGCGCGGCAGCGCCGGCGCGTTGACGTTCAAGAAGCTGTTGACAGGGAGTCCGCGCGCAAAGACCTGGCGCACCAACCTGGCGGTGGCCTCGGCGGCCGGCCCATAATCAATGGCCTCGCTCCATTCCACCGACACCGAAATCGCAGGCAGGCCGGCCACGACAGCTTCCATCGCCCCGGCCACCGTGCCCGAATAGGTAATATCGTGCCCCATGTTGGCGCCTTGATTGATGCCAGAGACAACGAGATCGGGAGGCTGCGGAATGAGTCCGAGCAGCGCCAGGCTCACGCAGTCTGACGGCGCGCCTGTGGTGGCAAAGGCCAGTGTGCCATCGGCCAGCGTCACCTGGCTGACCCGCAGCGGCTTATGCATCGTCTTCGTGTGACCAGCCGCGCTCCAGTTGCGATCCGGGGCGAAAATGGTAATGTCAGCCAGCGGCGCCAACGCCTGCTTCAGCGCCAGCAGCCCGGGGGAGTGGACGCCATCGTCGTTGGTGATTAGAATCCGTTTCACGTCCTGCCTCTGGGACGCCTATTATCGGCCAAGTCAGGATTGACGTCAACTGGGCGCAGCCAGGAAATCGCCAGACTCAGGCGGCCGGAATTCATCGGCGCCGGTCTCGCGTCCGCTGCGGTCAGCGCCGTCGGCGCAAGCCAGGTCAAGGGGGCCGCGGTCGCCTTTTTTTCCTTGTGCGTCACCAGGATGGTCACAGGATCGGTCTTGGTGCTGTTGCCTGCAGAATCAAAGGCCTCGATGTAGATTTGATGCGTTTCTGTATACTTGCCGCCGGCCACGATCGCGCTCATCCCATTGTAGAAGCGCTGGATGATGCGCCCCTGCGGATCAACCACAACCTGGCTGACCACAATCTGCTGCGTGGTGACGGTGCCGTCGCTGTTGGTGATGACCTCTGTGCCCATGACTGGCGGTGAACCTGGCACCGGCTTCAGATTGAGCATCTTGATCGTCCATTTCGCGTTGAAGGGCGCGACCGTGCTGGTTCCGACCTTCTGCTTGTCCACATAGAAATCAACCCGATCCATGGACCAGTTGTCGCGCGCGTTCGCCGTGATGCTGACCCATTCATCATCTTCCATCACGTACAGCTTGCCGTTGAAGGGGTGCTCGATCTCGGCCCGCGGGGCTGTGTTGTCCACCGTCACCTGCGTGACGGCTGTGCGTACATTGCCGCTGCCTTCGGTCACGCTTAGCCGCACGGTATACAGACCATCGAGCGCGCTTGTGTCCCATACTTCCAGGGTGTCATTCTGCTTCTGATCGCCATGTTCTGGCCCAATCTGCGTCCAGGCGCCGGGATTGAGTCCTTCGCCAAATTCAATGCGGTAGTTGCGGAAATCGCCCGCACGGGCGTTGCCAATCAGCGGCACCAGGCCTTTGACATAGCTGTAATTGCCAGGCGTTACGATCGCCACTTCGTCGTTGACCGGCCCTTGCCCGTAGGCGGTGTCGTACTCCTTTGGGGGCTGTGGAATGCCGCTCTCTGCCACCCAGTCAGCCGCTTCTGGCGGCAAGATCTGATAGACGCGGCGCTGAATCAATTCTGGCGGCGTGTACGGCGTTGCCAGTTTGCCTGTCTCGCGATTGATCTCAAACGACCGCCAAACCGTGTCATAGGTCTTTGGCTGGGTGCCTTCGATAAAAACCTCGGTGCGTTTCTGTTGGCATTCCCCCGTCGGCAGCAAGCCAGACGGATAGCAGACCGTCATTTTCACGATGCCGTTGGGTTGTGGGAAAGGTACATTCGGTGAGTTGCCTAAGCCCGCGCGCATGACTTGATTCCAGATAGGCGCCGCGCCGGTCAAACCGGTGATCTTGTCCATCGGTTCGTTGTCCGTGTTGCCCACCCAAACGCCGACGGCCAGTTGGGGCGTATAGCCAACCGTCCAGTTATCACGCCAGTTGTTGGTGGTGCCTGTCTTGGCCGCCACCGTGCGATCGGGAATTTCCAGGTCGTTGGGGCGACCAAACGCCGCCCAGCGCGCGGCCGTGTCGGAAAGGATGTTGGACATCACATAGGCAACCTGCGGAGACACCACCTGCTCCAGCTTCGGCTCTTTGTATTCGTAGATGATCAGCCCGTTTTTGTCGCGCACCTGCAAGATGGAAACCGGATCCAGGGTGCGAAAACCTTCGGTCTGGCGATCTTCGGGCACGCGCTGCCCCGCCATGACGCCGTTATTGGCTAACACGCTGAACGCGTACACCATGTCCAGCAGCTTGACCTCGCCGCCGCCCAGGGTCAGGGCCAGGCCGTAATAGTCGTCGCGCAGGGTGGAGATGCCCATCTTGTGCGCGGTGTTGATCACGTTCTTCACGCCAACCTTGCTCAGCATCCATACGGCGGGGATGTTGTATGAGCGCGCCAGCGCATCACGCAAGAACTGCGGGCCGTGATATTTGCGGTCATAATTCTCCGGCACATAGGGCGCCTCCGCATCGGGGAAAACAGTGCGCACGTCCACAATCATGCTGGCCGGGGTGTAACCCTGCTGCAGGGCGGTCAGGTAGGTGAAGAGCTTGAACGAAGAGCCTGGTTGACGATTGGAGATGGCGACATTGACTTCGCCGTCAATATCCTTATTGTTGTAGTCCAGGCTGCCCACCATGGCCATGATTTCGCCTGTGGTCGGGCGCACCGCCACCACCGAGGCGTTGTGCACGTTGTTCTTCTCGCGCACCTTATCCACTTGGGCGCGCGCGACTTCTTCCGCTTTTTTTTGCAGGTCGAGGTCGAGCGTGGTGTAGACTTGCAGGCCGTTGCGCCAGATGAAATAGGGATCGTCGGCTGTGTTGAAATCACGGCGCAGTTGATCCAGCACATAGAGCGCAAAATGCGGCGCATCCAGATACTCGAAGCGCTCGTTCGCGCGTTGACGCACCGGCAGCGGCTTCGTATCTACGTAGGCTTTGGCCGCCTCGGCGTCGGCCACGGTGATATAACCGGCCTCGGCCATCGCGTCCAGCACTTTGCGCTGGCGGCGATAGGCATCCTCAGGCGCTTGAATCGGATTCAAGCCGGGATACTGGGGCAGGGCGCTCAGCATGGCGGCCTCGGCCAGGGTGACATCGGCGGCAGACTTGTCGAAGTAAATGCGCGCCGCAGCTTCCACGCCGTACGCGGCATTGCCGTAGAAGTTATAGTTCAGGTACCATTCCAGGATTTGATCTTTCGAGTAGCGCCGCGTAACCTCGATCGCCATGATCGCTTCTTTGATCTTACGCGTGTAGCTGCGCTGCATGCGCTCCTGGGGTGGAATCAGCACGTTCTTGACCAACTGCTGCGTGATCGAGCTGGCGCCCTGCACCGAGTTGCCCTGCAGATTGGAGACAAAAGCGCGCCCCAACCCGCGCAAATTGACGCCGGGGTTTTCATAGAAGCTGCGGTCTTCCAGGGCGATGGTGGCCTTCACCAGCCAGGGGGATATCTCGTTGAGAGGAAGATAGGTGCGGTCGCCGCGGAATGGACGCGGGTCAATGGATTCGTACAGCAGGTGCTGGCCCGTGCGGTCGAAGATCTTGACCGTGGCAAAATCTTCCTGTTCGGTCTCGATGGCAGCGGCGTCAGGCAAGTTCTGCGCAAAGTAGACGTAGACGCCGGCCGCGGCGGCCGCAGCCGTCAACACGCCGCCGCCAAAGACCAGAAAGAAAATCGCCGCTCCGCTCAGGCTAAGTTGGAAGAGCCAACGCCAGGGCCGCGGCTTGTGACGTTCGTGCCGGCGCTTTTTCTGGCGCCAAAGGATGATCTGTTGTGTTCGATTTGTCATGTTCGTGTAACGCACAGCGACGGCGCCCGGTTCCGCGGTGATTCGTTGCCTACGCCAGGTCGAAATGTTCGTGCAGGGTCGGCACCACCACGTTGGTAATGCCCAGGCCGCGGATGCCGTCAGCCAAGGCGTTGGCTGACTCCGGTTCACCGTGCACCAGAAAAACCTGGCGCAAGCGCGCATGATCCATGTGATCTACCCAGCCCAACAGATCATGGCGATCGCCATGCGCGCTGTAGCCCTCGATACGTTCAATGGCCGCGCGCACCGTGTGCATTTCACCAAAAATGCGCACAGGCGAGACGCCATCCAACAAGCGCCGCCCAAGCGTGTTTTCGGCCTGAAAGCCCACAAAGAGAATCGTGTTGCTGGCATCGCCAATGCTGTTGCGGAGGTGGTGCAAAATGCGGCCGGTTTCCGCCATGCCCGATGCGCTGATGATAATCGCCGACTCGCGCAGGAAATTGAGCGCCTTCGAGTCCTTGACGTCACGCACGTAGTGCAGGTTCTTGAATCCAAACGGGCCGCCGCGCCCTTCGGCCTGATCGAGCAGCTGCCGCGTTTCCGCGTCGTAACACTCTGGGTGCAGCCGGAAGACTTCCGTGATGTTCGTTGCCAGCGGGCTGTCAATATAGACCGGTAGATTGGGAATCTCCGCCTCTTCGGTCAACTCATACAGCGCGTAGACCAATTCCTGCGTGCGTCCAACCGCAAACGCAGGCACAATCACCTTGCCGCGCCGACGAAACGTCTGTTTGATAATGGAAGCCAGGCGATCCTGGGCCTCAACCGGCGTCTCGTGCAGCCGATCGCCGTAGGTGCTCTCCATAATCACGTAGTCAGCCGCGGGCAGCAGGGTTGGATCGCGCAGAATAGCCAGGCCCTTGCGACCAATGTCGCCGGAAAAGACCAGGCGCGTCGAGCGTTCGGCTTCCTGGCAATCCAACTGCACCATAGCTGAACCGAGAATGTGGCCGGCGTCGAAAAATGTGAAGGTCACGCCGGGGAGCACCTGGGTAGGGCGCTCATAATCCGCCGTCATGAAGTACTTCAACGAAGCCAGGGCATCCGCGCGGGTGTACAGCGGCTCAACCGGCGGCTCGCCTTGACGCGCGCGGCGTTTGTTGAGAAACTCCACGTCGCTTTCCTGGATGTGACCGCTGTCTTGCAGCATGGCCACAGATAGGTCGCGCGTCGCCGGTGTGGCCCAAATCGCGCCGTGAAAACCTTGCTTGACCAGGTTAGGCAGATTGCCCGCGTGATCAATGTGCGCATGTGATAGAATCACCGCATCAATCGTCGCCGGGTCGAATGGAAAATGTAGATTGCGCGCGTAGGTTTCCGCGCGTGCGCCTTGATACAAACCGCAGTCCAACAGAAGGCGCTGACCGTTCACTTCAACCAGATGCATGGAGCCAGTCACCGTTTGTGCGGCGCCATGAAATGTCACTTGCATTGGGAATCCCTTTTCCTACCTTCGTCGTCTGCTGCCTGCCGAAACGTTCAGGCGGCTTTAGGTTGCATCGTGAGCACGTTCAGAATTTCGTGACCGTAGAGGGTTTGCTTGGCCGGCCCGAAGCCCTCACATGCCGCCAGGTCGGTCAATGTGGCGGGAGCCTGGCGCGCAATCGTCATCAGCGTGTCATTGGTCAGGACCACGTCTGGGTCTACGCCGCGTTCGGCGGCGCGCGCAGTACGCCAGGCGCGCAGGGCTTCATAACGCACCGCCGTGCCCTCATCGGGTCGCACGAGGTGATGGTGGACGCGTTTGGGCGGCGCAGGCGCCGGGCCTGCGGCCGCTTTGTGCATCGCCTGCACCAGCTCGCCGCCGAAGCGCCGCATCAAGCCGGGATTGATGCCAGACATCGCCATGAGTTCTTGGAGAGTAGCAGGGAGTCGTTCGGCCAGTGTGATGAGCGTCTGATCGGCCAACACCTTGAAGGGCGGCTGATCGAGTGTGCGCGCCTTCTCTTCGCGCCACAGGTATGCCGCCTGCAGTGCGGCCAGGTGGCCGCCTTCCAACTCACGTGCGCCGCGCAGCCGCCAGAATCCGTCGGGGTCGAATGGTCGGTGCATATACTCGACCGACGTCATGCTGGCGAATACTTCGTGCGCCTCGGCCAGACGTCCACGCTGCGTCAACTCCTGCTCCAACCGCGCGCGCAGATCGAGCAGAAAATGGGTGTCGAGGCGCGCGTAGGACAGTTGGGCGCGAGTCAGAGGGCGCTTACCCCAATTGGCGCGCTGCATGCGCTTATCCATGACCACGTCAAACTGTTTTTCCAGGATGGCGCCAAGACCCACCTCATGCCAGCCAAGAATGCGCGCTGCCCACAACGTGTCGAACACGTTCGCAAACGTAAAGCCATAATCACGCTTTAGGATCAGGACATCGTTCTCGGCCGCATGGAAAACCTTCAAGACTTGGGGAGCCGCAAACAGAGCGCCAAGCGGACGCAAATCCATTTCAATGGCCAGGGGATCAATGATGTAATCAGAAACATCCTGCCCGTTCTCCCCCTCGGCCTGCCTGACCGACAACTGGATCAGGCATACTTTGTGGTAATAGGCGTACAGACTGTTGGCTTCAGTATCCACCGCTACGGCTGGCGCGGCCATCAGTCGCGGTAGAAGGGTGTTGAGTTGGGCGGTCGTACGAATCACAATGGGGGGCGGCAGATTAAGTTGTGGTAGTTGCGCCGCCGGCTGCGCCTGGCCGGCATCACGGCTTGACATGGCGATCCCCTCGACAAAGGCTCTTGCAGACAATGGCTTTCATTATCGCAGATTTGAGCAGGATGTCAAAGTTGTTCAGCTTGCCAACTCAGAATAATGTGGTATAATTTCTACAGTCTCCCACAAGAATGTTTTGCCTACGTTTGGTCAAGGAGGTGATGAACCTGGTTCGGCGAGTTAAGCGCCCGTCAGCATGCTCCCGCTCTCTGCACCGGCCTGGCTGCGTCTGAACGCCTTCAATCCACGATTTCCTACTCTCAACTTTCGATCTGTTTTTACCGGTTAGGACGTTGGAACGGTTTTGGCTCTTAGCCCCGCCCTGTCGGGGAACGCGGAATCTATGGTGATTTCTAGCCTTCACCCTCTAGCCCGTTGTTTCGGCACCAATCATTTTTCAGCCGGGCATCCGAGCAGTATCGGCAACGGGTGTCTCTGGCAGCGGCGACCGCACAGTTCTGTCTAACGTTCAAACCACGATTCGCAACTCAGTTTTAACTTGCAAGGAGCTGCATTCTAATGGCTAGTGTAACTTTTGATCACGTGTACAAGCGTTGGGGTGATGTCACCGCGGTCAATGACCTGAACATCAGCGTGGTAGACAAGGAATTCCTCGTTTTTGTTGGCCCTTCTGGCTGTGGCAAGACCACTTCGCTGCGCTTACTGGCCGGCCTGGAAGAAATCAGTGACGGCAAAATTATGATTGGCGACCGTGTCGTCAATGACGTACCTCCCAAAGATCGCGACATCGCCATGGTGTTCCAGAGCTACGCGCTCTATCCGCACATGAGCGTCTACGACAACATGGCGTTTGGTCTCAAACTGCGCAAGATGCCCAAGACCGACATTGACAACCGCGTCAAGAACGCGGCTGAGATTCTGGGCATCACGCAGCTGCTCGACCGCAAACCCAAACAGCTCTCCGGCGGCCAGCGCCAGCGCGTGGCCGTAGGCCGCGCCATCGTGCGCGAGCCGAAGGTCTTCCTCTTCGACGAGCCGCTCTCCAACCTGGATGCCAAGCTGCGCGTGCAGACGCGTGCCCAGATCAGCAAGCTGCACCGGCAGTTGGGCACCACCTTCATTTATGTGACTCACGACCAGGTCGAGGCCATGACGATGGCCAGCCGCATCGCGGTCATGAAGGATGGCCTGCTGCAGCAGATTGACTCGCCGCAGAACCTGTACGACCGACCGGCCAACGTTTTCGTCGCTGGCTTCATCGGCAGCCCATCTATGAACTTCTTCGAGGCCACGCTGGTCGAGGCAGACGGCAAGATGTTTGTGGACGGTGGGTCTTTCCGCATGGAGATTCCAGGCGCCCGGGGCGAGGCGATGCGCAAGAATAAGGGCCGCCAGGTCATCTTTGGCATTCGGCCGGAAGACGTTCACACCCGTGGTTTCGAGCCGCAGAATATCAAGCCGGCCGAGCTGCAGGCTGATGTGGATGTCACTGAACTGATGGGCAACGAAATCTTCCTCTACTTGCTCACAGGCAAGAAGCAGTTCGTTGCGCGTGTGGACCCGCGCACCCAGGCTGTCGCCGGTGACAAGATTGACCTTGTCTTCAACATGGACAATACGCACTTCTTCGATCCCAAGACGGAAGTATCGCTGCGCTAACAGGCCGCTCAACTTGCTGTCCTGGCTCGATCCAAAGACGGGCCAGGACAGCTTCGTCAAGCTCAACCAGCAGAGGCCAGATCGTCGCTCCCGCCGCCAACGGCGAAGGGACGAAGACCTGGCCTCTTTGATTCTCTGGACATCATGGCAACCCAACGATCTGTCAGCGTCATCGCCACCGTACTCAACGAAGGCGACGCCATTCGTCGTTTACTCGACAGTCTCCTGGCGCAAACCCACCCGGCCGACGAAATCATTGTTGTGGACGGCGGTTCGCAAGACCACACCGTTGCCAACCTGCGCGCCTACCAGGACCGCCTGCCGCTGCGCATCCTGGTAGAACCGGGCTGCAACATCAGCCAGGGTCGCAACCGCGCCATTGCGGCGGCGCAGCATGAGATCATCGCGGCCACCGACGCCGGCGTGTGGCTCGAACCAGGGTGGCTGGCGGCGCTGCTGGCGCCCTTTCAACAGCCTGGCGTCGAAGTAGTGGCCGGTTTCTTTCAGCCTGATGCGACTACCCCCTTCGAAATCGCCATGGGCGCCACGGTTCTTCCGGCGCTGGCCGACATTGATCCGGCCGTCTTCTTACCGTCCAGCCGTTCCGTGGCTTTTACGCGCGCAGCCTGGCAGCGCGCCGGCGGCTATCCCGAATGGCTCGACTATTGCGAAGACCTGGTTTTTGACTTCCGCCTGCGTGACGTGGCCGGCCCTTTTGCCTGGGCGCCAGGGGCCATCGCCCACTTCCGACCGCGCAGCTCACTCAGCGCGTTCTTCAAGCAGTATTACCGCTACGCGCGCGGGGATGGCAAGGCCGACCTGTGGCGTCGGCGCCACGCCATTCGCTACGCCACCTACCTGATCGGGCTGCCGTTGCTGCTCGGTCATGGCTTGGGGGGGCGCCGCGCGCGCTCACTCGGCTGGTTGGGCCTGCTGCTCGGCTTGGCGGCGTACAACCGGCGCCCCTGGCAGCGCTTGGGCGCCGTGTGGGAACCGCTCACCTGGCCTCAGCGTTTGTTGACCCTGGGCCTGGCGCCGATGATTCGGGTCGTGGGGGATGTGGCGAAAATGATCGGCTATCCCGTCGGCATTTGGTGGCGCTGGCGCCATAGGCGGCTGTGACGCGCGGCCGCCGGCTCAAATCTTGCCTGCGCTGGCAAGGGTTTTGACCGTCCTCCCGCCCCGTGCTAGAATCGGAAGTGAACGAGGAACCATGCTCGATCTAGCCATCATCATTGTCAACTATAACACCTGTGCCTTGCTGCGCGACTGTCTGAGATCGGTCTTGGCCAGCCAGGGTGATTTATCATATCGGGTAGTCGTGGTTGACAACGCATCGGCCGATGACAGTGTCGAGATGGTGCGCCGCGAATTCCCCCAGGTGGACCTAATCGCCAGCCCGGTGAACGGCGGCTATCCCTATGGGAACAATGTCGGACTGCGCCGCGCAGGGTTTGACGAACAAACGCCTGTTGATAGCACCCCACGCTTTGCACTGCTGCTCAATCCAGACACCATCGTACCTCCCACCGCGCTGCGAGACATGCTGGCCTTTTGCGATGCGCGCCCTGACTGCGGCGTGGCTGGGCCAAAACTGATACGGCCGGACGGCAGCCTGGACCTGGCGTGCCGCCGTTCATTCCCCACTCCCGCCGTATCATTTTATCGTATGGTGGGCCTCAGTAAACTCTTCCCGCGCAGCCCGCGCTTTGGCCGCTACAACCTGACCTACCTCAGCCCTGATGTGCAGACCGAGCTTGATTCTGTGGTGGGCGCCTTTATGCTGGTGCGCGGCGAGGCCATTCGCCAGGTCGGCCTGCTGGATGAGACCTTTTTCATGTACGGCGAAGATCTCGATTGGGCGTTTCGCATCAAAGCCGCAGGTTGGAAGGTGTGGTACAACCCGGCTGTGACCGTGCTGCACTACAAAGAAGCGGCCAGCCAGCACAGTGACAAAGCGCGCTACGAGTTCTACCGGGCCATGGCCATTTTCTACCGCAAGCACTACGCCGCGCAAACCCCCTGGCCTGTGCATCTCCTGGTGCTGGGGGGCATTTCACTGCGCGGCGCGTTGGCAATGACAGGTCGCAAATTGAAAGCCTGGCGGCTGAGCCGCCCAAAACCCGCCATCGTCTAGGAGCCTCATGAAGCGCAATCAGTTCGTGCAGGTCATGGTCTTGATCGCGATGGACATCGTCATGACCACGCTGGCTTTTCTGCTGGCCTATCGCCTGCGTGTGGTCACCGCAGGTGACAGCGTCGGCCCGCTGGGCAATTTCCTCCCCATCCTTCCCTTGCAGGTTGGCAGCGTGCTGATCGTTTTCCTCATGCAACGGCTCTACTACCGGCGCCACAACACGCCTTACCTGGACGAGTTTTATGCCCTTTTCGGCGCCGTCTCCATCGCCACGTTGATGAGCGTGGCGTTCACATCGCTGCTGTTTCGCGATCAGGTGGACTATCATCGCTGGATGATGATTTATCTCTGGGCGTTGACGCTGATCCTGGTTACGCTTGGCCGCCTCCTGGTGGCGCGTGGCTTTCGGATGTTGCAGGCACGCGGCATCGGCGAGGACCGGATCCTGTTGATCGGCACGGGCGATGTGGGGCGCATGATTCTGCAGCGGATTCGGCACAGCCCCAACCTGGGCTATCGCATCGTAGGCGTCGTAGACTCCAACGGCAATACGGCCGCGCTGGACGATGCGCCGTTCTTGGGCACGCCGGCCGATATTCCGCAGATCATCGAAGATCAACGCGTCGACGAGGTGATCGTGGCGCTGCCGGAAGCCAGCCACCAGGAAATCCTGGGCATCATCTCGATGTGTGAGCGCGAAAAAGTGGGCATTCGGGTCTTCCCGGATGTTTTCCAGATCATGGCCAACGAGGTCAGCATCAGCGACTTTGGCGGCCTGCCGCTGCTGACGGTGCGCGATGTGGCCTTGCGCGGCTGGAAGCTGGCGCTCAAGCGCATGGTGGACATCGCTGGCGCTTGCCTGGCTCTTCTCTTGGCCTCGCCGATCATGATGCTGACGGCGCTGCTCATCAAATTGGAGTCGCCTGGCCCGGTGTTCTATGTGCAGGAACGCATGGGATTGGACGCCAAGCCATTCCCCATGCTCAAATTTCGCTCGATGCGCGCCGATGCCGAGAGTAATGGCCCTGGTTGGACGGTGAAGAATGATCCGCGGCGCACGCGCTTTGGGGCGCTCATCCGCCGCATCTCGTTCGATGAGCTCCCGCAGTTCATTAACGTGCTCGTCGGCGACATGAGCCTGGTTGGGCCGCGGCCAGAGCGGCCAGTGTACGTGGAACAGTTCCGCCAACGCATCCCGCGCTACATGGATCGTCACCGCGAAAAGGCCGGCATCACCGGCTGGGCGCAGGTCAACGGCCTGCGCGGCGACACCTCCGTGGTCGAACGCACCAAATACGACGTCTGGTATATCGAGAACTGGTCCCTGGCCCTGGACTTCAAGATCATTATCCAGACCATCCTCAACGCGGCGCGCCGCAACAACAATGCATATTAGCGAACGGCGTCTTTGCTGGCAACACCAGGCAATGCTATAATCGGCCTTGCATCATTACCCATTTTTTTCACACGAGAACAAACCATGTCCCTGACGCTGCAAGATGTCGAACACATTGCCGAGCTGGCGAAGCTAGGCTTGAGCGCCGAAGAAAAAGAACGCTACCGCACGCAGTTATCCTCCATTCTGGATTACGCCCAACGGCTGCAACGCCTCCCCACCGACGACATCGAGGCCACGGCCACCGTGCTGCCGCTCACGAACGTCTGGCGGACTGACGAAGTGCAGCCCTGCCTGCCCACCGCGGACGCGCTGGCCAATGCGCCTGACGCCGAAGACAATCATTTCCGCGTGCGCGCGGTGCTGGAAGAAGAGTGATGACCGTGAATCTGTCTCGACTTACTATTCATGAAGCGCATGATATGCTGCAGCGCGGCGAGCTGACTTCGTTGGCGCTCACGCAGGCGCTGCTCGATCGCATCCTGGCGGTTGACAACGACTTGCAGGCTTTCCTGACCATTCTGCCTGAAATGGCGCTGGAAATGGCGGCGGCGGCGGATCAGCGCCGCGAGCAGGGTGAAGACCATCCGCTGCTCGGCATTCCCCTGGCGCTTAAAGATGTGCTGTGCCTGGAAGGGGTGCGCACCACCTGCGGTTCGCGCATTCTGGAGGATTTCATTCCGCCCTACACCGCCACCTCGGTGGCGCGCCTCGAAGCGGCCGGCGCGATTTTCCTGGGCAAGACCAACACCGATGAATTTGCCATGGGCTCCTCCACCGAGAACTCGGCCTTCTGCACGACACACAACCCATGGGACTTGACGCGCGTGCCTGGCGGCTCCAGCGGCGGCAGCGCCGCGGCGGTTGCGGCTGATTTGTGCCTGGGCGCGTTAGGCTCAGACACAGG